>CAJOQY010000080.1 GCA_905236835.1 uncultured Oscillibacter sp.
CCCGTGTCAAATACGGAAATATCCGTCAGATCCGGATATTTTTCGGATAAACGCAGATGTTCAAACGCCGCCAGCGCGTCGGCGTATCCGCCCCGGCTCCCGCAGTACGCCGCCGCGCACAGGCTCTCCGACTCGGCGGCGGATTCGCCGACTTCCGACAAATCCCGCGTCTCCCCGATGTCCTCAATTTTGGGAATCTCGTCCGGATTTTCCGCGTTTTCTTCTAATTCCGCGTTCTCCGCCAAGTCCGGGTTTTCCGTTCCGCTTTTTCCGCCGCACGCCGTCAAGAGCAATATCAGCGACAGCGCGAAAGCCGCTGTCAGCGGACAGATTCGCTTTTTACGCATGATTCAAATCATCCCTCTCTTTCTTCGGGATTTCCGCCCTATAACCCGCGATTGAATCGCGGAATTTATAAAAGCGCCTCAATCCCATCATAATCGCGTTGTATTATACACGCTTTTGATTTTGATTGCAAGCGTCATGTTTTTCATACGCGCGTGAAAATCGCGCGCGGAAATGATTCAAGATTTCCCGGGAATTCCGCCGTTTTTCCCATTGCATACCCGGCTTTCTTTTGGTATGATTACAGACAGTCCGAAAGGGGGAAATCAGAATGAAAAAGAAATGGTTGACCGCGTTATTAATAATTTGCGTGACTTTGGCCGCGTTACCGCTCCCGGCGTCCGCCGTCGAAAGCGCACAGCTTGACGCGCTGGAAGCGTTCCTGCGTGAGGAAATCCGCAACGGAACGCCGTCAATCCGGTTCGACAGCGATTTATACGGACGACCGTCGGAAGATGAAATCCGCGCGGTGTTCACGGCTTTGTTTAACACGCCGGAATTATTTGTATTAGACGGCTCTTTCAGTTGGTCCGCGCGCGGGACGGATTATCAGGTCACGCCGCGTTATCGGGCTGATATTCTCGCCGATTACGACAACGCGAAAATTTTATACGAACAGGGCGTCAGCGCGATTGCCGAAAAAGTCAATCCGAACTGGACGGACTTGCAGAAAGTTTTATTTATCAACGATCAATTGGCGTTGGGATTTTCTTATGACACCAGTTACACGAATTATGATGTCTATTCGTTTTTGAAAGACAAAAAAGGCGTCTGCGAGGCGTACAGCCTTTTCATGATGGCCGTTTTAAGCCGCCTGAATATCCCGTGTTCGTATGTCAAAAGCGACAGCATTAATCATATGTGGAATATCGTGCAATTAGACGGCGCGTGGTATCATCTGGACGCGACATGGAATGATCCCATGCCGGACAGGCCCGGTTACGCCCGCCATGTGTTTTTCCTGTTATCCACAGACGCCATGAAATCCGCCGAGGGCGGGGAGCATTACGAGAAAGATGACTGGGTTTTCGGAGAAAATATTTTATGCGATTCCACGAAATATGACAGTTATTTCTGGCGTTCGTCCGTGTCGCCGTTCGTATCCGTCCCGGCGTTCAACCAGTGGTTTTATCTTGACGCGGACGGCCTGAATCTCTGGGACGGCCTGTCCGACACGCCGACGAATATCCTGTCTTTCGCGAATTTATTTCACAGTTGGTATCCGAATTATAAATTTCAGGGCTATACCGGCACTTCCGGATTGTTTTTGCACGGCGACAAATTATATTTTAATACGGCGTTTAATCTTTTGTCTTATGATTTAAATCTCGGCGTCGTGGAGCGTTTGAAAGAATATTTAAACGACGGCAACGCGATTTCCTGTTTCCGGGAGGAAAATCAGATCATCTGCCTGATTTCCAGAGGCGGCGTCACCGCGCGGGAAACGTTTCCTCTGCCGGAAATCCCCGTCCCGGATTATCCGCCGGATTCCAACAGTCACGACGGCGTTCCCACGCCGACGCCCGCCGAATCTGAATTTTCCATGCGGGTATATTTCTCCGACGTACCGTCCGCGTCATACTGTTTTGACGCCGTCGCGTGGGCCGTGGACCGCAAAATCACAAACGGGACATCGCCGGAATTGTTCTCCCCGGATAACACCTGCACCACCGCGCAAGTCATCACGTTTTTATGGCGCGCCGCCGGATCGCCCGGTCCCATCGACGAAAACCCGTTTCCCGATCTGTCTCCCGGCGTCTATTATTACTACGCCGCGCTGTGGGCGTATCAGGCCGGACTGCTCCCCGATCACGCGTATTTTCACGGCGACGCGCCATGTACCCGCGCCGCCGCCGTGGAATATCTCTGGAAACTGGCCGGCAGTCCCCTGACGGAGTACAAATCATTTTTTACCGACATCGCCCCGGAAAACGCCGCGCCGGTTGACTGGGCCGTCGAACGCGGCATCACAAAAGGCACGTCCGACACCACATTCTCCCCGGATCAAATCTGCACGCGCGGACAAATCGTCACGTTTCTCTATCGCAATTTCGCGTGAATCCAAACGCGGACGGCCAACGCGCCGCCACCCCCTTTCACAAGGGGGGCAATCCGGGGGAGCGTAACCCCTGAGAAAGCCCCCCTTGTCAAAGGAGGGAAGCCGCGAAGCGGCTGGGGGGATTTAACTTTTGATCGGCACATATTATATATATATATATATTGTAAATTTTCTTCCCAAGCCCTTGCGTTTCCATATCCGGACGCGTATAATTTATCTTGTTGTATAAATATGTGACAGGAGGGTGAATTTTGTACATGAAAGAAAGCGTTTTTGTAAAATTCCCGGCGCGCGGGCGGCGCGGCTTTACTCTCGCGGAATTGCTGGTGACAGTCGCCATTATGTCCGTATTGGTCGCCATTGCGATCCCCATGTTCGGCAAACAGATGGAACAGTCCCGTCAGAGAGCGGACATGGCCGTACTCCAGCAGGCTTACGCCGTCGCCAAAATCGCGGAGTCGACGCAAAGAGTGAACGG
>CAJOQY010000081.1 GCA_905236835.1 uncultured Oscillibacter sp.
CGAGCGCGAATCATAGCGTTCATCGCCGAAAAATCAATCACGGGGGAAAGATCACATGAAAGTCATAAAAATATTATTCAGCCGGACAGCGGTTATGATATTCATGATCCTGCTGGAAGCGATAATTCTGGCGACGCTGTTCAGCAAATTTTATATTCACGCTGTCTGGATTGAGGGCTTGCTCCGCCTGTTCAGCGTCGTGATTGTGCTGAATATCATTCGCACCAGCCAACATTTGTCATCAGATCTGATGTGGATTTTATTGATTATTTTATTTCCCGTGCCGGGAACATTGGCTTATCTGGGATTGGGGGCGAATTTAATCACCAGCCGGACGCTCTGGAATCTCGTGGGAAGCGCGGAAAATTCCAAGCGGTATTATGAACAGGACCCGGCGGTATCGCTCGAACTGGAAACGCGTGATCCCGCCCTGCGCGGACAGTTTGATTATATATCCAAAAGCGCGAATTTCCCGTTTTATCGCAACACGGGATTTGATTATTACGAGCTGGGCGAAACCGGCTATCCCGTCATGCTGGAGGAACTGCGCAAAGCGGAAAAATTTATATTTCTGGAATATTTTATTATTACAGAGGGGATCATGTGGAACGGGATTCTGGATATTTTGACGGAAAAGGCGAAACAGGGTGTGGAAGTGCGCGTCATGTATGACGATATAGGATCATTTACGACGCTTTCCGCCGGATACGCGAAGCGTCTGGAACGGCGCGGAATAAAATGTATTTCATTTAATCGCGTTAATCCCGTGTTAAATACGATCATGAATCATCGGGATCACCGGAAAATCATGGTGATTGACGGCACAACCGCGTTTTCAGGCGGCGTCAATCTGGCGGATGAATATTTAAACATCCATTCGCCATACGGACACTGGAAAGATAATATCATACGCGTTCAGGGGGAAGCCGTCTGGTCTTTTACAATCATGTTTTTGACCCATTGGAACGCGCTCCGTAAAGAAGATAATGATTACACGAAATTCCGCGCCGCTCCGGAATTATTTAAATTATTTCAATCTAAATCCGAACCGGAAGCGCCGCCGCGATTGACAGGCGCGGAATATGAATATAACCAATATGACGGTTATCTCGCGCCATACGGAGAATCGCCGTTTAATAACGAACATGTCGCGCAAAATATTTACATGAATATTTTGAATCAAGCCAATAAATATTGCTATATCTGCACGCCGTATCTGATTATTGACACGGAATTAGAAAACGCGTTGATTCTCGCCGCCAAACGCGGCGTGGATGTGCGGATTTTAACGCCCGGAATCCCGGATAAAAAACTTGTGTGGCAATTAACCCGTTCATTTTATAAAAGCCTGATCGTGGGCGGCGTGAAAATTTATGAATATACGCCGGGATTTGTCCACGCGAAAATTTTTGTCTGCGATGACAAAATCGCCACGGTTGGAACGGTAAATTTAGATTATAGAAGCCTGTATCTGCATTTTGAGAACGGCGTATATTTATATCACTCGAAAAAAATCGCGGATGTCAAACAGGATGTTCTTGACGCGCTGGAAAAATCCCATGAGATGACGCGGGAAGAAAGTACATTTGGGCCGCTGAAAACTTTTATATTATCCGCTGTCCGGATATTCGCGCCCTTGATGTAATAGCCCGCTCCGCGCGGCGGATGAATTTCAGCCGCGCGGAGCGATTTATTTTAATTATTTTAAATTTTCAGGTCCGAAACTTTCGGGCAATAAATCTTTTATAAAGAAATTTTTCGAGCCTCCGTTTTTATCCAGACAGATAATTTCCATATCAGGCGAAAATTCGGCGATGACCTGACGGCAGATTCCGCACGGAACGCAAGGCTGATCCCCGGAGCCGATAATGACCATACGGGCGTATTTTGTCTGTCCTTCGGATACGGCGTGAAATACGGCGTTCCGTTCCGCGCAGATTCCCGCCGGATACGACGCGTTTTCCACGTTACAACCCGTGTATACTGTTCCGTCCTCGCATTCTAAAGCCGCGCCGACGCCAAAACGCGAATACGGCGCGTATGCCCGCCGACGCATATTCTCCGCCGCGTCCCGCAGGGATTCAAACGTCAAGACGGGAATCTCGTGATTTTTGGCGTATTCTTCCGCCGCCGCGTTGGATCGTGTGCGGATCATTAAAATCGGGCAGTTCTGAAACGCGTTTTCGCCGATTTTCGCGACGTTTTCGCCAATCACGGCGCTGATTAAATTTTCACAGTTTTCAAACGCGTAATCGCCGATTTCTTTCACCGTATCCGGGATATAAATCCGCCGCAGATTTTTA
>CAJOQY010000082.1 GCA_905236835.1 uncultured Oscillibacter sp.
CTCCTGATTACGCGCCGCCGGGAAGCGGATTTCAAATACGGCGCCGTGATGATTTTGAACGATAACTTTCCCGTGATACGCGTCAATCACGGATTGGACAATGGACAGGCCGATTCCGTGTTTGCCGCCCGCGCCTTTGTAAAACCGCTCAAAAATATATGGCATATCCTCCGGCGAAATCCCCGGCCCGTCATCCGAAACGCTGATAGCAATACAGCCTTCGGCCCGGATTTCATGGCAGGATAATAAAATCTTCTTATCCGCGTACCGGATCGCGTTGGATAATAAATTGCCGAAAAGCTGGCGGGCGTCCCGCTCCCGGATGGATAACATCACGGGCGTTTCGTCAAAATCAAAATCAAACGCGATTCCGCGCCGTTCCGCCTCCGGACGCTGTTCCGACACGCATAATGACAAAATATCCCGCGTGTCGACAGGAAAAATTTCCCCCTCCGGCGCGGCTTTTCCCATCCGTGAGAGATATAAAATATCTTCCACGAAACCGCCCAGCCGATCCGCTTCAGATAAAATAATTTCACCGGATACGCGCGGATCCATGATGCCGTATACAATGCCTTCCGCGTTGCCGCGTATGGATGTCAGCGGCGTGCGCAGTTCATGGGAGACGTTTTGAAAAAACATCTCCTGCTTCTGATTGGCTTTTTCCAGCGCGTCCGCCATATGATTCATGGACGCGCCAAGACGCGTGAATTCCTCATCTTGGAATCGAAATTCCCGCCGCTGGAAATCTCCGCGTCCGATTTCCGCGGCGAACGCCGACAGGCTTTGTATCGGCTCCGCGAAAGACCGGGCGAAACGGCGGCTTAAAAATACCGAAACCATCATGGCCGCCAGAATAATCAGACACAGCACAAAATTTATTTGACGCGTAAAAGCCTGTATCGCCGTTATATCCACATAACAGACCCACCACGCGTCCCGCGTATCATCCCATATCACGGAGATTAAATAATCCCCGCTTTCCAGAGAAATTTCCTGTTTTTTTATTTTTTCGCTTAACGTATGACCGCCGGAAAACCATCGGGACAGTTCCTCGCCGATTTCAGGATCTCCGTCCAGCGCGTCCCGGACTGTCCCGTTTCTATCCAGCGCGACGGCGTTTCCGCGCGCGCCGGTAATTTTATCCTGTCCGCCGTCGAATTTCCGGCCCCGGACATCCGGTTCCGGATTCAAAAGCGGCGGACCGTCCGGAGCGTCAAAATTATTATGATCATTATCGCGCTCACGCTCCGGCGGGATCTTCCGGCTTCCGGCGCGCCGGTCAATGCCGCGCGAAATCGCGTCCAATTGCGCGGACTCCCGGGTTCGGACATATCCCTGAATACATATATTAAACGCGATTGCCACCGTCAATAACGCGGCTGTCGTCATAAAAATCAACGTCAGCAGAATCCGGACGCGGATCGGCCACTGTCTGTTTTGAATCTTATCCCGTATCCATTGCCGCGCGTTCATAGCATTCATATATTATTCTCCGTTTTATTCCCCGTCCGCCTTCAATCGGAATCCGTATCCCCAGACGGCCTCAATCACCACGCCGCAGCCGTCCAGCTTCTGACGCAGGCGGCGGACCGTGTCATCCGTGGCGCGGGTTTCCACAGCCGTTCCGAATCCCCAGACCTGATTTAATAATTCCTCCCGGGAAACCGCCTGTCCCGCGCGGAGCATGAAATATTTCAGCAAATCATATTCCGTGGGGCTTAACGCGATTGGCGCGCCGTTTTTTAAAACGCGCCGTCCGGAATCATCCAGAGATAACGCGCCGATTTGAATCATATCCGGCGTGTCCGGCGCGCGTTTCCGGCTTTCAAAATCAATCCGGCGGAAAATCGCCCGAACCCGCATGACAAGCGACATCGCCGAAAAAGGCTTTGTGATATAATCATCACTTCCCAAGCCCAGCCCCATGGCGTAATCATTCTCGGAATCTCTCGCCGTCAGCATAATAATTGGCGTCGTGCTGATTTTTCTCAGTTCCGTGCAAATATCAAATCCGCTTGAACCGGGCATCATGACATCCAAAATCACAAGATCGCTTTCCTCTTTTAAGAATCTCTCCAACAATAAATCGCCCGTCGGAAAATCCTCCACTTGATAACCGTCGCTTTCCAGAAATGTCCGGATAATATGCCGGATATTCTCGTCATCATCCGCGATATAAATTCTCCTTGTCCCGCCCATGTCCGCGCCCTCTTTCAGGATATAATTCCAATATTATCTTAATATCATCCCGTATTGTATCAGACGGCGCGGCGGCGCGCAAGCCCGTTATTTCGCGCTCTTGGCGTTCTTGACAAATATATACGCGCCAAATTGTCATGTTTTACAAAACGTGCGTTTGCCCAAAAATAATGGTTGACATTTTTGGGCATATGTAATATGATACGAACTATAAAACTTCTCCTTCATGGGAAAACCGTGCAAACGCACAATATCCGCCCGCGCGCGGCCTGTCCGGCGGGAGAGGGAATCAAAACAGAGGGAGGAATTATATGGACAAATCAACGGATCCGGCGCGGGGCCGGAGAAAGGACACCGGCATTCATAACACGCTCGTGTATATGCGTCAGCACTGGCAGTTATATATTTTATTTATCATGCCCGCGCTTTTGTTGACACTGATTTTCAAGTATATCCCCATGGGCGGCGTGTTAATCGCGTTTACGGATTACAATCCGTTCCGGGGCATTCTCGGCAGCGAATGGGTGGGATTTGAACACTTCCGCAGATTCTTAACATCCCCCGATTTCCTGAAATATCTCGCCAATACGCTGAAATTAAGCGTGTACGGATTATTATGGGGCTTCCCCGTGCCGATTCTGCTCGCGTTCCTGTTAAACCGCATTTTAAGCAAAGGCATCAAACGCAAAATCCAGTTGGTATTATATATGCCGAATTTCGTATCCGTCATCGTGTTATGCGGTATCGTTCGGATTTTGCTTTCCCCCACGGGTATGATCAATTCTCTCTTGGGGACTTCCACGAATTTTATGACCATGCCGCAGGCGTTCCGGACGATTTATATCGCCAGCGGAATCTGGCAGGGCGCGGGCTGGGCGTCGATTATCTATACGGCGGCTTTGTCCAACGCGAGCAAGGATTTAAAAGAAGCCGCCATTATTGACGGCGCGAATTTGATTCAACAAATTAAAACCGTCGAATGGCCCGCCATCAAAGATACTGTTTTAATTCAGTTTATTATGCAGGTCGGAAACGTCATGAGCATCGGTTTTGAAAAGGCCTATGCCCTCCAAACGGATTTGAACCTGAACGCTTCGGAAATCATCGCTACTTACGTCTATAAAAAAGGTATTTTAGACGGCGATTACGGATTCTCCACAGCCGTCGGCCTTTTCAACACTGTCATTAACGTGATTCTGTTAATCACGATGAATAAAATCGTGGAACGGATGAACGAGGGCAAAGGAATCTGACGGGAGGCGATGATTTACATGAAAATCAAGAAAAAAAGCGAATTCGCCAAATATCCGCCGGGAGACAAGGCGATTTTAGTTACCGGCTATGTCATTCTCGGCCTGTTTCTGGTGGCCATTATTCTCCCCATGGTTTATATCGTTCTGGCGTCTTTCATCGAACCCGTGACGCTCCAGAACAGCGGTCTGACGTTCGATTTCAGCAAATGGACGTTAATGGCCTATGAACGCGTTATCTCAAACGCTCAAATCTGGATCGGCTTCAAAAACGCCGTGATCTATTCCGTGTTATTTACGGTTTTATCCGTTGTCGTGACGCTCTTGGCGGCGTATCCGATGTCACGGCCCGATTTCCGGGGACGCAAGTTATTTAACACGATATTTATTATTACCATGTTCTTCGGCGGCGGCTTGATCCCGACTTACCTGTTAATCAGCAACTTGGGATTATTGGACACCATGTGGGCGGTGTTACTGCCGGGCGCGTTCAGCGTATGGAATATGATCATCGCGCGGACGTATTATCAGGGCATTCCGAGAGACCTTCAAGAAGCCGCCGAAATCGACGGCGCGACCGAAATGGTCTATTTCTTCCAGATTTTACTGCCCGTCTGTACGCCGATTATCGCTACGCTTGCCATGTGGCAGTTTGTCGCCATGTGGAACAGCTATTTTGACGCCATGATTTATCTCAACAGCGCGTCGAAACAGCCTTTGCAATTAGTTTTGCGTTCTATCCTGATTCAAAACCAGCCGGAACCGGGCATGGTGTCCGATATGCAGTCCACGGCGGCGCGGGCGCAGATGGCGGAGTTATTAAAATACGCGACGATTATTATTTCCAGTCTGCCCCTGATGGTCATGTATCCGTTTTTCCAGAAATATTTCGACAGCGGCATTATGGCCGGCGCGGTCAAGGGATAAATCCGGGGAATCAATTCTCCGGCGGGTTCTTGACGGACGGCGGGGAATTGCTGTATTATATTTATAATCCGCCTGTTTGGCGGCGTATGTAAATCTTAATGATAAATGGAAAAGGAGACGCACGATGAAAAAAAGCGGTACTATCTTGCTCCGGCGCGGGGCGGCGTTGATTCTGTCTGTTTTGATGCTGGCGGCGCTTCTGACCGGCTGCGGCGGCGGCAATAACGCGGCGTCCGGCGACAGCGGCGCGGCGTCCAACGGATCCAGCGCGTCGTCGCTGGGGACGGACCCCGAATCCCTCACCCTCCCGCTGGCGGAAACCGTCACCCTCAAGGGCTTGACGAACTATCCCGCCGGATCGGAATCCGAACCCAACAACCGGACGATTTTCAAGCGTCTGGAAGAAAAAACAAACGTCCATATCGACTGGCGGACGATTCAGTCCGATCAATGGAGCGACAAGATTTCTCTTGAAATGGCCAACGCCAAAACGCTCCCGGAATTTGTGTTCAACGCCGGTTTCTCTGATACGGATTTGCTGAAATACGCCAAACAGGGCGCGATTATCGCTCTGGAAGATTATATTGATCAATATATGCCCAATCTGCTGAAAGTCTTTGAACAGGCGCCGGAATACCGCGCCATGTGTACGGACGAAAACGGCCATATCTGGGCTTTGCCGTGGATTGAACAACTCGGCTATGAAAGAACGGCCATTCAGACAGTCGGCTATATGAGCTATATCAACACCTCGTGGCTGAATTTCTTAGGTCTCGAAATGCCGGAGACAGTGGACGAATTTGAGGCCGTCCTGCTCGCGTTCCGGGACAACGCCGATGAGATCAAAGCCCATTTCGGCATCGACGGCGATATTATCCCCATGTCCTGTATCATGAACGACGGCGATCAGGATCCGTGCATTTTAATCAACGGATTCGGCGAAGGCATTGGCGATCCGGACCGCGGTCGTCACATCGCCGTGAATGATGATCGTCAAGTCGTCTGCACGGCTTCTCAGGAAGGCTTCAAAAAAGGCATTGAATGGCTGCATAAATTATATTCTGAAAACTTAATCGACCCCGAGGCCTTCACGCAGGAATGGTCAACTTATGTCGCCAAAGGCAAATCCGGGCGCTATGGCTGCTGCTTCTCTTGGGATATTGCCAATATCGCGACTCTTGAGGGCTGGGCGCCGCTTCCGGCTCTGACGGCTGATGTGAGAAATATCACGCCCGCGAACGGCTCTTTCACGTCCGGATTTGACCGGGGCCGCTGTGTGATTACCGCCGCCGCCGAAAATCCCGCTTTAATCTGCGTGTGGCTTGATCAAATGTATGATCCGTTCCAGTCCCCGCAGAATAACTGGGGAACTTACGGCGAGGATGACGATTTTGATATTTTCGTACTCGGCGAAAACGACGCCGGAGAACCCATGCTCCAGCACGCGCCTTTGGGCGACGCGTCCCCGGTGGAAGTCCGCGAGGCGGAATCCGTCAACGGCCCGCTTGCCATTCTCGATTCTTATTACGGCGTCTACGTCACCTGCCCCGACGACGCGCAATATCGTCTTGATTGGATCAAAGACCTGTATACGCCGGATATGAACAATGAATATGTATTCCCCAATGTGTTCATGAACGCCGACGATACGAAAACAATCTCCAATCTGCAAGCCGATATTACCACCCGGATCAATACGGCGAAATCCGACTGGGTTATGAACGGCTTCACGGACGCCGACTGGGATCAGCTGCAAAGCGATCTTGAGGCGTATCACCTGAGCGAATATCTGTCCATCTTCCAGAAATATCTCGACGCCTATTACGCTTAATATCATATTCCGGCGCGATTGCGCGTAAAATAAAAAATCAAATAATATCCGGCCCCGTGAGAACCGCGACGGGTTCTCACGGGGTTTTTTTAATAATATAAATCATAATATACGCGTTTCATAAAGATTTATTATATAAAATATTAATATCTCCGGGAGGAATGAATATGAATCATCACGCGGCGATGACGCTGGATAATGTGAATATTAATATCACAGACGGGACGGAAAAAGATTTTATATTTTTCAAAAAAACAGGGAAAAATTTTATATTTTCGGCGGATATGGTATTTCATGATACGAACGGCGCGGCGGGACTGCTTTTCCGGAGCGCGAGCGCCGATCGCCGGGACAACTGTTACGCGGCCCGTATCGACGGCGGAAAATGTTGGATTTCACGATATGAAAACGGCGAAGAGCTTTTCTTGTCCGATCCGCGTGAAATCGCCATGCCGCCGGACGGAAAAATCACGCTGTCGGTTATCGCGCTGGGATCATGGATTCAATGCCGCGCGAATCATCAGTTGATCGCCTCAACGGGAGATTATATCATTCAGAAAAAAAGCCTCGGACAAAATCAATATTACGCCGAAGGATGCCCGGGATTATTATTCAATCAAAACGGCTTGACCGCGATTCAGAATATCCGTTACGCGGAAATCCCGGATATTGATCATATCGCCGCGAAAGATATAATAATCACTTCCCCGGATGGAGATACGGAAGCGAAAGCGCAATTCCGGCCATTGGAGCCGATTACGATTCAATATGTCAAATATAACGCCGAACGCGTGAATATTAATATTTTACATGACAATCCCGGCGTTGAACGCGCAATCCAAGACGCGGACGGCGTGATTTATCCTGACGGCGAAAATATTCCCGTCAAACAGGGCGAAAATAATATCGCCGTTATTTTACGGGCGGAGTTTGAAAATCAATTTGACAATCAAATCAGCCAAGACGGGATCAATCATAAAATTCAGGCGGAAATTGAATATAAAATTAATATCATCCGCCGTCAGCCGGAGAATATTTATTATCATGAACCGTATCGCGGGCAGTATCACTATTCCGTCAAAGACGGCTGGGCGAATGATCCCAACGGATTAGTATATTATCAAAATCAATGGCATTTGTTTTATCAATTTGATACGGATACCGCCCATCAGGGACCCGTATTCTGGGCGCACGCGGTCAGCCGTGATTTATTACACTGGCAAGAGCGTCCTGTCGCGTTCTATCCCGACGCCAACGGCTGGATGTTTTCCGGCTGTGTCGTCGCGGACGAGAATAATATATCCGGCTTGTTTGATAATAATAATAATAATAATAATAATAATAATAATCGCGGCGGCTTAATCGCGTTTATTACCGCCGACGGCAACGGACAGCGCGTCAAAATCGCGTACAGCGAAGACAGCGGCGAAACTTGGATCAAAACGGACCGCGTTATTTTGTCATGGTCAGAAAATGATCCGTTGCGTGATAAAAATTTCCGGGATCCGAAAGTATTCCGGTGGGACAATCAGTGGTTTATGGTCATCGCGGGCGGCCCGCTGAGAATTTTTTCGTCGCGTGATTTATTACACTGGACCTGTGAGTCCGTTTATCCGGAATGGGAGACGGAATGCCCGGATTTATATCCCGTCCGCGCCAGTGACGGTAATATCAAATGGATTTTCTCCCGTTGCGGCAGATTTTATAAAATCGGCGATTTTGTGAGGAATCATGAAAATAACTGGATATTCAAGCCCGATCCGGAGTATCTCGATTCCGACGGCGTCATGAATTTCGGACAGGATTCCTACGCCGCCATGACGTTTTATATACAGGATTTCGGAACGCCGGAACATCCCACGCTCCCGGATATACTTGAAATCAACTGGATGAACACATGGAATGATTTATACAGCCATCGTGTAGCCGCGACGATTTATCAGAAAACCGGAATTGACCAGAAATTCAACGGGACGTTTAATTTAATATTAAAACTTGGCTTGATTTCCAATCCCGGCGGCGGATATTTATTGACGCAGACGCCGATTGAAAAATATCAGGATTTGCGTGAAAATCCGGCTGTTATCATGCGCGGCGCGAAAATCTCCGGACAAATCCCCCTGAATATTCGCGGCGATTGCTATGAAATCGACGCTGTATTTTATCCCGGCCCGGACGCCCGCGAAATCGGCTTTCATATCCGGACAGGAGATCATGAAAAAACCGTGATAATATATTATCTTAAAGATAATATATTATCCATTGACCGGAGCGAATCGGGCGTTTTAATCAGCGACGTGTTTCAAACCCCGGATCGCGTATCCGTCCGGCGCGATATTCGCCCGGATGGCGGCATTGATTTTCATATTTTCGCGGATCGTTCCAGCGTGGAAGTATTCGCCCAAAATTTCACAGCCGCCGGAGCGGAGCAGATTTTCCCCGGCCCGGACAGCGCGGGCATTGAGATATTTTCCAGCGGCGGGGAATCCAATCTTGATTTGATATTATATCCCATGCGGAGCGTTTGGGAGCCGACGCCGGATATTTAAAAAAACGTCCGTTCATATCAAAAATCGCGTCCCCCTTCCCTGTTTTCTCAGAGAAGGGGGTAAAATCCGCCTGTTCGCGCCGCGTATTTTATAAAAATTTTCCGGCGGTTTTCGCGCATGATTCACGCTCTTTCCGGTTAGACTGTGCGATACGCGAAAAAAACGCGCCGTGTAAAAATATATCAAACACGCGATCAAAAAACGTGAGGAGGCTGTCAGATTATGCCGCGTGTCCGACGCTTATTGCTTTATTGCGCATTGATTTTGCCCTGTCTGTTTCTCGCCGCCGTATTATACCGCAATACCCGTCTGCGCGTTTCGTCGGCGTCCCGGCCCGTTGTTATGCCGGATGAGAATCCCGCCGCGAATTTGAATTTAAATTTAAATCCCGCTGTCCCGACATTCGCGGCGGCGGTTTATGAGACCGCCGATTTCCCCGGGGAAGATATAATCTCTGTCGCGGGGAATAACTGGGGACTGTCATTCCCGAAAGAGGGAGAAGCCCCTGTCGGCAACGCCACGCGGGAGGAATTGTCAAAATATGACGCGTATTATATCGGCGATAGCAATCAGAAAGTGATTTATCTGACGTTTGACTGCGGATATGAAAACGGCAACACGGAAAAAATTCTGGACGCGCTGAAAAAACATCACGCGCCGGGAGCGTTTTTCGTTGTGGGAAGCATGGTGAAATCCGCGCCTGAGATTGTCCGGCGCATGGCGGACGAAGGCCATATTGTCGGCAATCACACGATGACGCATCCGGATATGTCGGCCATCGCGGCCTTAGAGGATTTTGAGGACGAATTGTCCGGCGTGGAGGATTTATACCGGGAAGCCACCGGACGCGAATTGGATCATTATTACAGGCCGCCGCGCGGGATATACAGCCCGGAAAATTTAAAACAGGCGCGGGCGCTGGGCTATCAGACGATTTTATGGAGCCTCGCGTATGTGGACTGGTATCAGGACAACCAGCCGACGAAAGAACAGGCGTTTGATAAATTACTGCCCCGCGTTCATGACGGCGCGATTGTTTTATTGCACTCCACATCCAGCACAAACGCGGATATTTTAGACGAATTATTAACCAAATGGGAAGAAATGGGCTATCATTTCGCGTCTTTAAACGAATTGCCGAAAGCGTAATTAATTTATTAATTATTAATTAATCAATTTCAATACGCGCGGACTCATGAAAAACCGGCTCCGTCAGTCCGGGAATGGCCACGGCGTCCGTGAAATAAATCTCGTCCGTGAATTCACGCAAAAGAGACACAATCGCCGGGTGGGGACGCTCGTCAGGGCGTCCCGCCGCCACGGATACCACAATTGTTTTCGGCTGTAACTGCTCCAAAAATTTCCGCGTCGCGGACGTAATCGATCCGTGGTGCGGAAGTTTTAATATATCGCATGGCGTTGTGGTATCCCGATCCCATAACGTCCCGTATAAATCGCCGCCCAAGACGATTTCTTTTCCGTGATAATATAATCTCTGCCTCAGGCTTGTGACATTAAAATAACGACTCCAGCGCGTTAAAACCGAGGAATCTCGAACGCCCCGGAACGCGTCGTCAAATACCCGCTTTTGTTTTTGATATAATACCGCGTCGGCGAAATCAATATCCATAGATAAATCATCCGTCAGATCAAAACGCTGTCTGGCGTCGCCGGTTAATTCGACAAATTCGCCGATTTTCCCGGGATGTTCCCGCAGCGCCGCCGTGAAAAAATTCATATTGCGCAAGACATTGCGCGGCGTTCTTGGCAGATGATTATCCCCGTCCGGATCCAAATCCGGGAAATCCGGCGGCGGCAGATAGGACGCCATTAATTTTCCCACGCGCACGGCGTCCAATACGCGGCCCAATCCGCCGACGTGATCCCGGTGAAAATGCGTAATAATCAGCATATCAAGATATTTAATATTATTTTTACGCAGAAAATCCCCGGCGTAAATCCGGCGTGACCGGGGATCAAGATTTTCCGGATGATCGTCCCGTATCAGGGAATCATGCCCGCAGTCCACCAGCATTGAAAAACGGGTTTTATCATTATCCGGCGATTTTATCATATCCCGAATCAAAATCGCGTCGCCGTTGCCCACGTTGATAAAATCCAATACCAGCATTTTATATATCACATCCCCAGAAAACCGGAAATCGCGCCGCGCAATTCATCATTGCCGGTCCCGTTTTGCGCCGAAAACGGGATTAATTGATCATTTTCACCCGGATTCAGCGTGTCATGAATCAAGTTCAACGCGGGTTCAATCTGACTTTTTTTTAATTTATCTATTTTATTCGCCAATATTATTAAATTACAATCCGCGTCCTGAAACCATTGTCTCATTTTCATATCATCTTGCGTGGGTTTGTGCCGTATATCGACAATCAAAACCCCGGCGGTAATATGCGCCCGTTCGTTCCGGAAAAAACTTTCCATTAATTTTCCCCAGCGCAGTTTCTCCTCCTGTGACACTTTCGCGTAACCGTAACCGGGCAAATCCGCCAGATAAAATTTCCGATCCGTCAGAAAATAATTAATCTGCCGCGTTTTGCCGGGGGAATTGCCTGTATAAGCAAGTTTTTTGCGATTCAAAAGCCGGTTGATCACGGACGATTTGCCCACGTTGGATCGCCCCGCGAATACGATTTGAGGCAGTCCGTCCCGGATGAACTGTTCCGGCGCGGCGGCGGATAAAACAAATTCCGCCCGCTGAAAATTGATTGCCATAAAAATTTTACAACCGCCTTTCCCGCGCGTTTTATTATTATATTATTATTTATTTATATTACTGCGTCATGGGCGTATCCGGGCCGCGCGTGACGGACGGAAGCGGCGGAATATCGTCCGCGCTTTCGCGTTCGTCTATGGGATTGATCTCTTTCCGCGCCGAATTATGATCTTCATTTTCTTTGAACGCCCCGGCGTCCCGGACAAGCGGCCACAAAGCGTTGTCAAATACCTGATCGACTGTCTCCACCGGGATGAAATTCAACGCCGCCCGGACTGTCTGGTCAATCTCTTCCAAATCCCGGATATTGTCTTTTGGAATAATAACCGTCTGAATGCCGCAGCGCTTCGCGGCCATCGTTTTTTCTTTCAACCCGCCGATAGGCAGTACGCGGCCTCTTAACGTGATTTCGCCCGTCATGGCGATTCCGGCTTTGATTTTCTGTCCGGTCAGCGCCGATAACATCGCCGTCGCCATAGCGATTCCCGCCGACGGACCGTCTTTCGGAATCGCGCCCTCCGGGAAATGGACGTGTATATCTTTTGTTTTATAAAATTCCGGCTCGATACCCAATCCCGCCGCGCGGCTCCGCAGACAGCTTAACGCCGCCGACGCCGATTCTTTCATAACATCGCCAAGATTGCCCGTTAATTCCAGCTTTCCGGATCCTTCCATGACGTTTACTTCCACTTCCAGAATTTCGCCGCCTGTTTCCGTCCACGCCAAGCCGTTTACAACGCCGCGTTCCTCTTTGTCCGTATGCAGGGCCGGAGGGAACGGCTGGCAGTCCAGAAATTTCGGCAAGTCGGATTCCAGTACCGTCACGCGCTTGACATCGCCGGAAACAATGCGCATATCAATTTTGCGGCAGACCGCCGCCAGACGGCGTTCCAGCAGTCTCACGCCGGATTCCCGCGTATAATCCCGAATAATCGCCCGAATGACATCGTCACTGATTCTGATCGCGCTTTTTTTC
>CAJOQY010000083.1 GCA_905236835.1 uncultured Oscillibacter sp.
AGACGAAAAACTTGCGCGGCTGGACTGGTCGAAATCCGAGCGGCTGGAACTGGTAAAAACCATGAAAGACGTGGGATTGCCTGTCCGTAGTATGTGCCTGTCGGGACACCGGAAATATCCGATGGGATCGGCGGATCCGGCGATCCGGGCGCGGAGCATGGAAATCATGGAAAAGGCGATTCAATTGGCCGATGATCTGGGCGTCCGGATTATCCAGCTGGCCGGATATGATGTATATTACGAGGAATCCAGTTCGGAAAGCAAGGCGTTATTTTTAGAGAATCTGAAAAAAGCGGCGGAAATGGCGGCGGTCAAAGGCGTATTATTGGGCTTTGAGACGATGGAAACGCCGTTTATGAATACAGTATGGAAATCCATGTTTTATGTCAACGCCGTGGGCAGTCCGTTTTTGGGCGTGTATCCGGATTCGGGCAATCTGACAAACGCCGCCGTCACGGACAAAGCGGATGTATTGGAAGATTTAAACTCCGGACGCGGGCATATATTCGCGCTGCATTTAAAAGAAACCGTTCCGGGCGTATTCCGTGAAGTGCCGTTTTGCACCGGCCATGTGAATTTTGAGGCCGTGATTCAAACGGCGTGGAAACTTGGAATCCGGCGTTATGTCACGGAAATGTGGGATGTCGGAAAAGAAAGCTGGAAAAGCGATATACAATTCGCCTGCTCCACCATGCGCGGAATTTTAGACAAGCAAGTATAAATATTTATAAATATTATTATAATATTATATAAAATTATATAAATTAATGACATATAATATTACGCGGGGAAAACGGAAAGGAGAAAAATTTATCATGCTGGAGGAACTGAAAAAGAAGGTATACGAGGCCAATATGGAACTGCCCCGGCGCAATCTGGTCACTTATACATGGGGCAACGTCAGCGGGATTGACCGGGAAAAGGGCTTGTTTGTCATCAAGCCGTCCGGCGTGGAATATGACGAGTTAAAGCCGGAAGATCTGGTTGTCATGGATTTGAAAGGCAATCAGGTTGAGGGCAAATTAAATCCGTCGTCGGACACGAAAACGCATTTGATTTTATATAACGCGTTTGAGAATATCGGCGGCATTGTGCATACGCACAGCCCGTATGCCGTCGGATGGGCGCAGGCCGGGGAAGATATTCCGTGCTACGGCACGACGCACGCGGATTATTTTTACGGCCCCATTCCGTGCGCCCGGCATCTGACGCAAGAGGAATTAGACGAGGATTATGAATTAAATACCGGTAAAATTATCGTCGAGACGTTTAAAAATCGCAAAATTGACCCCGCCGCCGTTCCCGCCGTGATTTGCCACAGCCACGGCCCGTTCCCATGGGGCAAGGACGCCGCGCAAGCCGTGTATCACGCGGTCGTATTGGAAGAAGTGGCGAAAATGGCGATATTTACAAGACAGGTCAAAGCGTCCGCCGCGCCCGCGCCCCAGCGGATTCAGGACAAGCATTATATGCGCAAACACGGCCCGAACGCTTATTACGGACAGAAAAAATAATATTATTCGCCTGAGCGTTTTGATTTTATATAATATAATTATATAATAAAATATAATAAATATTTCAAGGAGCTGATTATTGTATGACGCCCGCGGAAAACAAAGATTTGCGCTTGAAGGCCGTACAGGTCCGGGAAGGCGTTCTTACCAGTACCCACGGCGCGAAAGCCGGACATCCCGGCGGATCGCTGTCCAGCGCGGAAATGTTCACTTATTTGTATTTTAAAGAACTCCGGATTGATCCCAAAAATCCCAAGGATCCGGATCGGGATAGATTTGTATTGTCCAAAGGCCACACCACGCCGGGATTATATAGCGCGCTGGCGCTCCGGGGCTTCTTCCCGGTGGACGATCTGCCCACGTTCCGGCATATTGACTCGTATTTGCAGGGACATCCGAATATGAACACGGTCCCCGGCGTGGATATGTCCACGGGATCGCTCGGACAGGGCATTTCCGCCGCCGCCGGTATGGCCAAAGGCGCGAAAGTCACGGGCAAAGATATAAAAGTTTATACGCTTTTGGGCGACGGCGAACTTGCCGAGGGCGAAGTGTGGGAAGCCACGATGTTTTCCGCGCATTATAAATTAGATAATTTATGCCTGATTGTGGATATTAACGGCCTGCAAATCGACGGACGCACGAAAGATGTCATGAATACGGAGCCGGTTGATGATAAATTTAAAGCGTTCGGCTGTGACGTGATTCAGATTAACGGCCATGATTTTTATGAAATCGAGCGCGCGTTCGCGAAATTCCATGAAAATCAGGGCAAGGGCAAGCCGACCGTGATTTTGATGAAAACGACAAAGGGCAAAGGCGTTTCTTATATGGAAGACAAGGCCGGATGGCACGGCAAAGCGCCGAATGATGACGAATACGCCAAAGGCATGGCGGAACTGGAAGCGGCCCGGAAACAGATCGAACAGGAGGCGTAAATTTTTATGGCTGATGTAAAAAAAGTAGCGACGCGCGACAGTTACGGCAATGCCCTGAAAGAACTGGGCGCGGAAAAAGAAAATCTTGTCGTACTCGACGCGGATCTGGCCGGGGCGACGAAAACCGGCGTGTTTCAGAAAGCGTTCCCGGATCGGCATTTTGACTGCGGCATTGCCGAATGCAATATGATCGGCGTCGCCGCCGGACTGTCGACGATGGGACTGGTCCCGTTCGCGTCCACGTTCGCGATGTTCGCCGCCGGACGCGCGTTTGAACAGGTGCGCAATACAATAGGCTATCCGCATTTAAACGTGAAAATCGGCGCGACGCACGGCGGAATTTCCGTCGGCGAGGACGGCGCGTCGCATCAATGCTGTGAGGATTTCGCCTTAATGCGGACCATTCCCGGCATGACGGTTTTATGTCCGGCGGATGATATAGAAGCCCGCGCGATGGTCCGCGCCGCGTATGACATGACAGGCCCGGTTTATATGCGTTTCGGACGCGCCGCGACGCCGGTTTTCCATGAGGATAATTTTAAATTTGAAATCGGCAAAGGCGAAGTATTACGCGAGGGAAATGATATAGCGATTATCGCAACGGGCATTATGACGCCGGAGGCGATTGACGCCGGAAACGCGCTTGCCGAGGCCGGCATTCAGGCGCGCGTGATTAATATGGCGACGATCAAGCCGATAGACGCGGATTTGATATTAAAAGCCGCGAAAGAATGCGGAAAAATTATCACGGTCGAGGAGCATAATATTATCGGCGGATTGGGCGAGGCCGTGTGCGGCGTGGTGAGTGAAAATCATCCCGTGCCGGTGAAGCGGATCGGCGTCAATGACGAGTTCGGACACTCCGGACCGGCGGGAGAATTATTAAAGCAATTTGGCCTCAGCGCGGAAAATATCGTCAAACACGCCCGCGCTATGTGCGGAAAATAAAATATATTTCGCGAAATTTTACCCCCTTCCCTGAAAACAGGGGAGGGGGATTATTGAAATATAATTGAAATATATATGAAACGGGGAAAGAGTTATGCGTTATTATATCGGTCTGGACAACGGCGGAACGGCGACAAAAGCGGCGTTGTTTGATAATACCGGGAAAGAGATCGGCGCTTACGGAATTTCCACGAAGTCTATCGCGCTGAAACCGGGCTTTATTGAGCGCGATATGGAGGAAATGTGGGACGCCAATTGCGAAGTGATCCGGGAGGTATTGAAACAAACCGGGATTTCGGCGTCGGATGTCGCCGGACTGGGGATTTCCGGACACGGCAAGGGATTATATCTCTGGGGAAAAAATCATAAACCGGCGCGCAACGGGATTATATCAACGGATAACCGGGCGTGGCGGTATGTGAAGGACTGGAAAGAAAACGGGATTGAGGCGAAAGCGTTTGAATTATCATGCCAGCATATTATGTCGTGCCAGCCGTCAGCGTTGTTGGCGTGGCTGAAAGACAACGAGCCGGAGAATTATAAAAATATAAAATATATATTCGCGTGCAAAGATTATATTCGATATAGATTAACGGGCGAGGCGAAAGCGGAAATCACGGATTATTCGGGATCGGGCCTGATGAATTTAAAAACCGGCGAATTTGACAGGGAATTATTAAAATTATATGGCATTGAGGATATATTTGACGCGTTGCCGCCGCTGTGCCGGGCCACGGAGATATGCGGATATGTCACGGACGAAGCGGCGGCGAAATGCGGACTGAAAGCCGGTACGCCGGTCATTGGCGGGATGTTTGATATAAACGCCTGCGCGATTGCCGCCGGCGTCACGGACCCGGATAAAGTCTGCATGATCGCCGGAACATGGTCGATTAATGAATATATCCGAAAAGAACCCGTATTAGACGGGACCGTTCAGATGAATTCGTTATTCGCCCTGCCGGGATATTATTTAATCGAGGAATCGTCGCCGACCTCAGCGGGAAATTTGACGTGGTTTATCAAGCAAATTATACCGGAATTGGAACAGCAGGTAAAATCAACCGGTGAAAGCGTATATGATATATTGGATGACAGCGTGGAGAGCATACCGCCGGAGGAATTCGTGCCGATCTTTCTGCCGTTTTTAATGGCGTCGAATGCGCATCCGAACGCGAAAGGCTGTTTTATCGGCATGAGCGCGGCGCATACGAGAGAACATTTGGCACGGAGTATTTTCGAGGGCGTGACGTTCTGCCATCGTTATCACTACGAACGGCTGATGAAAACGCGGAATGTAAAGCCGACTGTAATCCGATTGGCGGGCGGCGCGGCGCGCGCGTATGTCTGGGCGAAGATGTTCGCGGATGTGATGCGGGTCCCCGTTGAGACGTTACAGGCGAATGAGACGGGCGCGCTGGGGTGCGCAATCGCGGCGGCGGCGGCCACGGGCGAATACGCGTCTTTGAACGACGCGATTTCGCATATGGCGTCATTTTCGCCCGTGATTTATCCGGACGCGTCAAAAGCGGAGATTTATAATAAAAAATACGCGTTATACGTCCGCGCGATTGAGTGTCTGGACGGCCTCTGGGATCAAATGCAGGAACTTGTGGAGAATCAATCATAATTTTTCTAACTGAGCGGTTGAATCCCCCCGGCGGATCCTTGGCGGACGGCCAACGCGCCGCCACCCTTTCACAAGGGAGGCAAAACGGGAGAAACCGCCCTCAAGCCCCC
>CAJOQY010000084.1 GCA_905236835.1 uncultured Oscillibacter sp.
ATTATAAAATTCTGGTGAGGGGTGCGGGATGGCGAAAGTAAGAGGCTATAGCAGTTATCACGGGCGTGGCCCCATGTGGAAAACAGTGGCCGCTGTTCTTTTGATCGCGATCATCCTCGCATCGTTTGGCGTGCTGGCGCTGGGTCATTATATGGTCGTGGACGAAACCGGTCTGCCGAAGATTCAATTGCCGTGGGCGGATGAGTGGAACTCCCATTCGGATGAAAATCCCGGCTCGGATGATTCCGGACGGAACGCGGATGAAAACGCCGAAAATAATCATGACGGCGAAGGCGAAACCGCCGGGGAACCGGGCGGCGAATCCGGGGAGGAATCATCATCCGCGTCGGCGGCTCCCGTGCGGGAACTTCTGAGAACTTACGGGTCTTATACGGCGCCGTTCGGCTGGGATGAATATAACGAGGAAATTTCCATGGCGGAACGCTATGGATATACGGCGTTTTCCGTGTTATTAAAAGAAAACAAATATGACAGAAGCGTGATTTATTTCAGATCAAATTCCGTTCCGTCCGATATGGCGGCGACCCGCGCGGACGCGTCCACGAATGAGGTATTGAAAACGCTGGCCGCGTCGCAATTCCACGCCGTCGCGCGCATGACTTGTTTTCTGGATTCACAGGCGGCGAACGCCAATGTCCGGCGTTTCGGTCTGCGCAACACGGGAAGTTATATATTCTATGACGGCAACGGCGAAAACTGGCTGGATCCCGGCAAACCGGACGCGCGCGCGTATTTATGCGATATAGCGCGTGAAATCGCCGAATTGGGTTTCAAAGAAATTTTACTGACCCATGTCGGCTATCCTACGGAGGGCAAATTAGACAAAATCGCCTATGGCGATACGCCTATAGCCGAAAATCTCACGGCCTTTTTATCTGAAATGCGCGAGACGCTGAATCCCTACGGCGTGAAATTATCCGTGGAAATGCCCCGCGCGGTCTTTACCCATCAGGACAATCCGTCCGGCTTGACATTGGAAATCGCCGCGCCGTATGTGGATCGGATGTATTGCGTTGTCACGCCGGAGGAAATTGATTACTGCGACGGGACTGTATTTAATCTTCGTGACGGCGCGGTGGAATTCGTCCCGATTTTAAGCGAACTGCCCCAGCCGTTGCCCCGGCAATTCTTGTATTTAGCATAAAAATAACCAGCGAATTATAATATAATATAAAAGGAAGATTGAAACGATGAAAAAATTAGCGGCTGTTTTGCTTGCGCTTGTTCTCGCGCTGATGTTGATTGCCTGCGGCGGAAATAATAACGCGGCGGAATCTGTTCCTGAGGCTGATAACACGGGTGATACGGGCAATACGAACGCGGCGGATGTGACGGAATCCGGCGCGGACGCTGATGACGGCAACGCCGGAAACGCGGATGAAGCCGGGGAATTGAAATTAGTCTCCCCCGGCAAACTGACGGTTTCTCTCAACGCCGCGTTCCCGCCGTATGAAATGACCACCGACGCGGGCGGATTTGAAGGTATTGACGTTGATATTGCCGGATTGATCGCCGAAAAATTAGGTCTTGAATTGCGGATTGACGATATGGACTTTGACGCGGCGTTATTGGCCGTGCAGAACGGCAAAAGCGATATTGTCATGTCGGGCGTATCCGTGACGGAAGCGCGTCTGGCCGTCATGGATTTCTCGGATTCTTACGCCACCGGCATTCAATCCGTGATTGTCCCGGAAGGCTCGGATGTGAATATTGATAATCTTGGGGATCACATGATCGCCACACAGCGCGCCACGACGGGAAATATTTACTGCTCTGACGAGTTCGGCGACGAACATGTATTGGCCTATGACAACGGCATGACGGCTATACAGGCGCTGTTAAACGGTCAGGCGGACTGCGTTGTCATCGACGACGCGCCCGCGCGGGCGTTCGTGTCGCAAAATCCCGGTCTGACGATTTTAGATACGGAATACGCGGTCGAGGATTACGCGATTGGCATCGGCAAAGGCAATACGAATTTGTTGAACGCGATCAACGGCGCGTTGGCGGAATTGAAAGCTGACGGGTCCGTTCAGGCCGTGATTGACAAATATATCAGCGCGGAGTAAATATATCATATAAAATCGCGGCGGCGTATGATTTCAGGCCGTCGCGGTTTTTTTAAGAGATTCCAAAAGCGAATAAAAATATATATAAATATATAAAAAATATAATATAAAATATAAATGAAAGAAGGGAACGCGATTTGAATCAGTGGGCGGAATTATACGCGCAATGGAAAACCATGATGATTTCCGGAGAGTCGATTTCCGGATTTCAGCGGTTCTATGTGTTGTTCTATCAGGCGTTTATTGAGGCCAATCGCTGGAAGCAGTATTTAAACGGCGTCGGGACGACGATTTTTGTCACGGCGATGGCGCTTGTGATCGGCATCGCGCTGGGGATTCTCGTGGCCGTGATACGGACTTCCCACGCGCAGCAGAGACCCGGACATAAAAATATGATATTAGGCGCGATTAATTTATTCTGCCGGGTGTATGTGACCGTCATACGCGGAACGCCGATGATGGTGCAGTTATTAATCATGGGCATGGTAATATTTAAAAGCAGCCGGAATTTCACGGCGGTCGGCGCGCTGACGCTCGGCATAAACTCCGGGGCGTATGTGTCGGAGATTATACGCGGCGGCCTGATGTCCCTTGATCCCGGTCAAATGGAGGCGGGACGGTCTCTGGGTTTGAATTATCTGGACACGATGAGATTTATTGTCGTCCCGCAGGCGGTGAAGGCGATTTTACCCGCGCTTGGCAACGAGTTTATTATTTTATTAAAAGACACGTCGTTGATCACGGTCATTGGCGGCAAAGAGTTATTATACGCCGCGCAGGGCATTTATGGCCGGACTTATGAACAGATGTTTCCCCTGTTTGGAATCGCGATGATTTATCTGGCTTTGGTTATGGTATTCAGCTGGTTACAGGGGATTCTCGAAAGGAGGCTGCGCCAAAGTGATCGACGTTAAGAATTTATCGAAATCGTTCGGGGATCATCTGGTATTGGATAATATCTCACAGCATATTGATCAGGGCGAAAAAGTCGTGATCATTGGCCCGTCGGGTTCCGGCAAATCGACGTTTCTGCGCTGTCTGAATTTGCTCGAAGAGCCGACGAAAGGCGAAATTGTATTTGACGGGACTGTGATTACAAACCCGAAATGCGATATAGATTTGATCCGGCGTCAGATGGGCATGGTATTTCAGCATTTTAATTTATTCCCGAATATGACGATCCGGCGCAATATCACGCTCGCGCCGGTCCGGACAGGATTGATGAAGCAGGACGAGGCGGATCAGTCGGCGGAAGATTTATTGGCGCGCGTCGGATTAAAAGACCGGGCGGATTCATGGCCCGCGCAGTTGTCCGGCGGACAGAAACAGCGCGTCGCGATTGTCCGGGCGCTGGCGATGCGTCCGAAAGTGATGTTATTTGACGAACCCACTTCCGCGCTGGACCCGGAAATGGTCGGGGAAGTGCTGGATGTCATGAAGCAATTAGCAAATGAGGGCATGACGATGGTTGTCGTCACGCATGAGATGGGCTTTGCCCGTGAAGTCGGGAGCCGCGCGTTATTTATGGCGGACGGCCATGTATTGGAAGAAGGCCCGCCGAAAGCGTTATTTTCCAGCCCAAAACATCCGCGTCTGCGGGACTTCCTGAGCAAAGTATTATAAATATTACGCCGCGTTCCCCCCTTTTCAGAAGGGGGGATTTTTGATAACCGGCGTTTTCCGGGCGGACACGTTTTCGGATGATTGATCACTGTCCCGCGTTATCCGGAACGCAAAGCCAATATCCGCCGGATGAAATCAAGCGAATATGAAAGACATCCCGTAGAATATCCTGTTTTAATATCTCATCCAAACATCCGGAAAAGCGGACTTTCCCCGCGTCTAATAAAATAAAATAATCGCAGAAACTCAGCGCGAGAGATAACTCATGAATCGCCATCACGACGGTTTTCCCCTCTTCACGCAAGTCGGAAATTAATTTCATGATTTCAAATTGATACGCTATATCCAGCGCGGCGGTTGGTTCGTCTAATAATAATATTTCCGCTTCCCGCGCCAGCGCCATCGCCAGATAACATCTCTGACGCTCCCCGCCGGAAAGCGTCCGGACAGGACGATCCCGCAGGGATAACACGCCCGCTTTTAACATCGCCGATTCCACGATCTCACGATCCCGGACGCCGAAACGCCGCGTGAATCCCAGCCACGGGAATCTGCCATGACGGATCAGCGATTCCGCGTCCAGCGCGGGGGCTTCCCGGAACTGCGGCAGAAACGCCGTTTTGCGCGCCAGCGCGCGCGGCGCGTAATCCCGAATAGATACGCCGTCCAGCGTGATTTCGCCTTTGACTGGATCCAACAGGCGGCATAATGTTTTTAACAGCGTACTTTTTCCGGAGCCGTTGACGCCTAACAGCGCCGTCACGCTTCCCGGCGGAAATTGGATATTTATATCACGCAAAACGGCTTTTTTATCATATCCGCAGGATAAATCCCGGCATTTCAGCATTTTTATAAATCCTTCTTTATGATATAAATTTATATAAATTTTTAAAATCCATCCGTTCCGGACAGGAAAATATTTTGTTATATCTTGCCATACGGCCTCGATTCCTGTAAAATATACGCGGTATATTTATATCTCAATTATCCCGCGCGAATCAGAGGGGAGGAATCTTTTTTGACAGGCCGACGTTCTTTTCATACAATCATATTACGCGTGATATTATGCGCTGTCCTGACGCTGTCCGGGGCCGCGCAAGCGCAAAATCAGGATTCAAATCCGGCGCGGGCGCAAAATCAAGCGCAAGAACAAAATCAAGAGCGAATCTCCCGCGGCAATCGCGCGTCCGATTGGATTCCGATTGAGAATCTGCCTGAAGGCGCGCAAATTCTGGATCGTAAATGGATCGTCACGCGCGTCACGGAGACGGATTCCGGGCGGGACAGCCTTTCCGGTTTCGCGTCCGCCGGCGCGAACTGGATTTTAAAATCAACCGGCGTCCAAACAATCGCCGCGTTTCCCGCCGGATTTGACCAGTCCCATGAGTTATATCAAACCATGGCGCAATCCGCGCCGGAGGCGTTCGAGAACGAGACAACGCGCCGAACCGTATCCCTGCGCCCGGGCGGTTATATTTACTGGCACTGGATGTATGACACCGGGAAATCCAGCGGCGCGGCGGATCGGCATATTCTGCACCACGCCGGGACCGGACCCGAAAACGGGGAGAACTATCAATATTTCGGCGCGTTCATTCAGCCGGATGATGTAAATAATAATAATAATAATTATATCTCAAGCCGCCGTTTTTGCAACGGCATGAATCTGGAAAATTATATCATTCCGGAGCGCGTCGACTGGGACGAATGCCAAGGCTCCACACGCTGGTTTCGATTCCCGTTTTATTACGCGTATTACGCCGATTATGAACGCTTATCGCATTATGAACAGCGGGAGGAATTTGAACTCTCATCCCCGGAGGATATGATAAATTTAGATAATTTTAATTATTATAACAGCCTGTCCAACGGTTATCTCAACGACGCCGGACAGCGCGTGAAAATTACAAATCTTCAAGAATACGTCCGTTATTGGGATTATTTTATGATTAATTATAATCCCATGGGCGGCTCGGACGCGCCTGACGCGCAAATCAAGCGTTATGATCTGAATTTAACGCTCAATGACCGGATTCCGGTCAAAGCCGGAAAAGCGTTTCAGGGCTGGTCCGACACGCCGGATTTGTCCGGCGATTTATCTGACGATTTATCCGGCGATTTATCCGGCGAAATTTATCAGCCGGGGGATATTTATCAGAAGAACGCGGATTTGACGCTTTACGCGGTCTGGGACAATCCGTCCGGGACGTGCGGGGAGAATATCGCGTGGCTTTTACAAGACGGCGTTTTATATCTGCGCGGCTCCGGGGAAATGCCGGATTTCGAGAGCGTTTATCATACGCCGTGGCGTGACTGGTCCGGGGAAATCCAACGCGCGGAACTGGATGATAATATTATATCTATCGGCGCTTACGCGTTCGCGTATTGCGAGAATTTACAATCCGTCCGCCTGCCGGAAAATTTGATTTCCATCGGCGATTCCGCGTTCCGGGACTGCGTGTCCCTGTCGGATATTTCCTTGCCGGGAAATTTGATTTCCATCGGCGATTTCGCGTTTCAGAACAATACGGCGTTGAAAAATCCGGTCCTGCCGGGGAGTTTAATCTCTATCGGCGATTCCGCGTTTGAGGGCTGTTCCGGATTGACGGAAATCATTCTGCCCGGAAATTTAATCTCTGTGGGCGGCTCGGCGTTTCAGGGCTGTTCCGCGCTGACGCGTCTGACCGCGTCCGACGGTCCGGAAACTGTCGGAGAGAACGCTTTCGCCGATACCGGCTCCGGCCTTGTGATACGCTGCTGTCCCGACACGCCGCTTGCGCGTTACGCCGTTCAAGCCGGCGTTGAGATCGCCTATCTCAGTCAGGAACAACTCTCCGCGCCGGTATTTATCCGGAAAACGTCGAGCGTCAATCATGAGCAAGATATAAATAATAATAATATTAATATCCCGGATACGGATATGAATATCAACGCTGATATGAATATGGATATAATCGAAATATCCGCCCCGAAAGGCGCGATTTATTACACGCTTGACGGGAGCGAACCGACGCGGGAGAGCCTGTTATATACCGGCCCGATCAGCGCGCGGGAGGATATGAAAATCCGCGCCGTAGCCATAGAGGACGGATGGCGGGACAGCGGAATCGCCGTGTTAAATACCGCTATCGCGCGCGCCGCCGCGCCGACGGCAAGTTATGAGTCCGGAAGCCGGATTCCCGCCGGAACGCGCGTCGCCCTGCGCTGTGATACCCCCGGCGCGAAAATTTTATATACCACAAACGGCGATACGCCGACTTCAAAAGATATTTATACCGCGCCTTTCGCCGTCACGGAAAATACCACCGTTTACGCGATCGCCACGCGGCTTGGAATGCGCAACAGCGATTTGACGGCGTTTCGTTATATCATATCCAACGCGGGCGAACTTCCCGAAATCCGCACGCTTGAACCGGAGAATATCACGGACACCGGCGCGGTATTTTCCGCGCTGTCCGGCGCTGACGTTTCATCCGTCGAATTCGCGTATTATGAAAAAAATCGCACGCAAAACGAGATTGTCATACCGGCGAATAATAATATAAATAAAAATATAAATCATACCGCGGACGGCGGGATTTTATGGACGGCGGAAGCGGCGGGATTATCCCCGGACACGGCGTACCGCGTTCAGGCGCGGGCCGTGAACGACGCCGGATATAACAGCGGCGAGATTTTGAATTTTAATACCGAGCCGGACCCGGAAGCCGTCAAACCGGTTTCAATTGATCTGGATCCGGAATATTTATATTTAAATACCGGCCACACCCGGACTTTACTGGCGACTGTCCTGCCCGTATCGGCGACGGACCGGCGGGTATACTGGTCCAGCGACGATGAAACTATCGCGTCTGTCGATGAAAACGGGCTTGTCACGGCGCGCAATCCCGGCGTGACGCGTATCCGCGCCGTCGCCGTCGCCGGACGGATTTCCGCTTTTTGCACAGTCGAAATCGTGGATAATCATATTTCCGGGAGTTTTGACTTTTCAGAATGGAATATGATGACCAATTCATCCAATTTCGATCCGTATGGCTTCGATCACGGCGTCAACGACGGCGGCAACGCGATTATGGCCTCGGCGTATCTGGCGCGCTGGGACGGCGCTGTCCCGGAGGCGGGCGATCCCTATCCGGGCAGCCTGTCCGGCGCCGCTATCCGGCATCGTGAAATAGAATCCGTTTATCATGTGCAGAATATTTTATATCTGCCGTTCCGGTCTCATTCGCTGGATAACGACGAAATCAAAAAAGCGTTGATCAAATACGGCGCCGTGTTCACGGCGATTAAAATCAATTACACTTATTTTTCCAATCATCAGACGAATTATTATCTGCCGCCGAATATCACGCCCAACGCGGGCGGACACGCGATCGCCATTGTCGGGTGGGATGATCATTATCCGGCGTCGAATTTCCGGACGATTCCGGAGGGCGACGGGGCTTTTATCTGTAAAAACAGCTGGGGCGTTTCCTCCGGCGAAAACGGCTATTTCTATGTATCTTATTATGACAGATATATCGCCCGGAGCGCCTGCGGCGATTATAACGCCGTGTTTTATGACCTGCAAAGCGGGAATAATTATAATAAAATCTATCAATATGACTATCTCGGCCCGGTGACATCGGCGAAATTAAACAGCCGGAGCGTTTATGTCGGCAATATTTTCCCCGAAGCCGGGGAAACGCTGAAACAGGATGAATCTTTACGCGCGGTATCCTGTTACAATTACGCGCCCGCGACCGCTTGGGAAGTTTATATTATCCCGGAATATCGCGATTCAGATTCCCTGCGCGAACTTGGCGAACCGGCGCGGTCCGGCGTGTTCGATTACGCCGGATACTTCACGATAGAATTAAACCAGCCGGTTTTATTAAAATCCAATACGCGTTTCGCCGTGGTAATCAAATATATGCCCGCGACGGGCAACGCGACGATTTTCGTGGAAGCGCCGACGACAATCAAATCCGGCGGGACATCCATTGACCACTCGTCGAAAGCGATGGCGAATCCGGATGAATCCTATATCAGCCTGAACGGGCGCAACTGGACGGATTTCACCGGCATGATGAAAAACGCGAATGTCTGCGTAAAAGCCTTTACACAGACGCCCGGAAGTTCCGAACTCATACAAGGCATTGACAATTTAAACCGCGCTTATAATAATTATAATAATTATAATATTAATAATAACCCGGCGCCGGACAGCGCGTTAAACGGCGGGAGTAATATCAATAACGGCGGCGATCCCGGTCAAGAGCGAATCCAAACGCCGTCCATCGCGGAATTATTACAGGCCGGAAGCGATATTGATTTAAATCTCGGCGTTATGGAGCCGTCCGTGCTGGCGGATTTGAATACCAGTTACGAATACGCCGAGGGCGCGGTTTTGCCCGCCAAATATGATCTGCGGGCCGAAAACGGCGTGACGCCGATCCGCAATCAGGGGACCATTGGCGGCTGTTGGAGTTTCGCCGCCTACGCGTCTTTGGAAAGCGCGGTGTTAAAATCCGGCGCGTCCGAACCCGCCGCGAGTATCACCCCCACTGTCACGCCCGCCGCGAGTATCACCCCCGCTGTCACGCCCGCCGCGAATATCACGCCCGCCGCCACGCCTGTTCCAACAAATATCACGCCCACTCCCCCCGCCCGGATTCAGATTATCACGCCGGAAACGGTTTTATCTCCCGGCGGTACAATCCTGCTTGACTGCGCGTCCGTGAATAATCATGTTATTCATAAAGATTATAATATAATCAATCCGGAGGATCTGTCATGGGAAAGCTCGGATGATCTGGTGGCGTCCGTGGACGCGTGGGGACTGGTGACGGCGCGCAATCCCGGCGCGGCGGTCATTACGGCCCGCTTATCCGGGGTCCTGCCTGTCCGCTCCGCGTCCTATGCCGTCACGGTGCGGGAAGCCGATATGCCGGGAAGTCTGGCATTGATTGAAAATCACATGACGCGATCCAACGGGGATTTGGCCGGTTATCTGACATTCCGCGTCGAACGACGGGAAGTCCGACCCGTGACGCTCATCGCGGCGTTTTATACTCTGGACGGACAGTTGATTCATACGCTGTCCGCCGATGTCACGACGCCGGAGCGGGATTTGAATACCACGCTCGCGGAAATCCGTTTCCCCGCGCCGTCCGGGAATATCCGCGTCAAAGCGTATCTGATCGATCAAAACGGGAAACCGTTCTCCCGTCCGTGCGTGGAAACGCTGGATATATAAATCAATAAAATCTAAAATCCCGCGTCACACAAACGCCGCTTGATGATTATAATAGCTTATCATGCTTTCATAGGCTTGCGGATCATAAAAAAGGCGGTGTCGCTATGACGGATCAGATCGCAATCAATCAAATTTTCATCCGGACAGCCATTGGAACGGGATTTATTTTCCTGATGACCACGCTCGGGGCCGCGACGGTGTTTCTCATACCGGGCGAACCCCGGCGGACTTCGCGTGAAATCATGTATGGTTTCGCGTCCGGCGTCATGACGGCGGCGTCCGTGTGGAGCTTACTGCTTCCGGCAATGGAAAGAACGGAACAATCCGGCGTCATGCCCGGATGGCTTCCGGCTGTGATCGGCATGATCCTCGGCGCGGCGTTTCTGGCGATTCCGGATCGCTGTCAATCAAGCAAATATCAATATAAAAATTATCAAAATCAAGACGCTTTATTGATTGCCGCCGGGGCCATGCTCTACGCCGTTCAGCGGGAATTGTCCCCGCGCGCGTCCGGATACGCCGGGACTTGCGCGTATCTGGCGGGATTTTTTATCATGATGGCGCTTGACAACGCGTTATAATATCATCGCTCTCGCGCGCCGGTTCTCATCTTCCGCGCCAACGCCTGTTAAAAATAATTATTAAAAAACATAAAACGCCGCCGGGATTCGCAATCATCATATCATCATCCCGGCGGCTTTATATTTTTATTATTATATTATTATATTATATTTTCATCTTACGCCCCGGCGAACACATCCCGATTTTTCAGGAAATACTCAATCCCGGAATATAACGTCGTCAGCGTAATAACCGCCACGCACAACAGATTCAGCCACCCGGCCAGCGGGAAAAACATCAGAATCACACAGACCATCGTCGCGGCGGTTTTGATCTTGCCGGATAATCCGGCGGCGATGACCCGGCCTTTTTCCGCCGCGATCATGCGCAGTCCGCTGACGGCGAACTCCCGGCAAATCACAATCGCCAGCGCCCATCCGGGCATGAGGCCGTATTAGACGAACCATAACATGGCCGCCGTGACAAGCATTTTATCCGCCAGCGGATCCGCGAATTTGCCGAAATCCGTGATTAAATGACGCTTGCGGGCGATTTGTCCGTCCAGCCAGTCCGTCAGGCTCGCCAGTAAAAACACCGCCAGCGCGACATAACGCGAACCGGGAAAGCCCCAATATAAAATGCCCAGAAACACGGGGATTAAAATAATCCGCAATAACGTCAATTGATTCGGCAAAGTCATACGGGCAACCGGCCCCATCCATTTGGGCAAATTGATTTTCTCCGGGAAATCCATATTCCGGCATTTAATCATCGCCGGACCGATTTTTCCCGGAAGCATTCCGATTTTTTCCAGAATCCCGCCGAAAAAGCCCGCGTCTTTATTTTGTCCGTTATGGCGGGATTTCCGGTTGTTTTCGTGTCCGGTTTCAGATTCAGATTCAAATTCCGATTCAAGTTCAGATTCAACGTCAAATTCCGCGTCCGCGTCAAATCCGGCGTCGGATTCGATTTCAACTTTGGCTTCCGTCCATTCCGCGTCCAGCGTCTCCCCGGCGTTTTCCATGCCGACAGGCTCCATATCAGCCGCGTCCCGCTCTTTCATATCCCGGTCATCCATTTTTCTATCCTCCTGTTTTTGATTTATTTTTATTTAAATTATAATTTTTAAATCACAATTCCCGTCAACTCGCCGTCCGTCACGCCCGTGATTTTTATATTCACAAACGCTCCCGGCTTGATTTTATCATCCTGATTTCCGGCCCGAAACCAGATAACGCCGTCAATCTCCGGCGATTCCGCGTAACTCCGGCCATAATAAAATCCCGCTTCCCGGTCAAATCCCTCGCATAATACCTCACGTTCCGCGCCGATTAAATCTTGATTATACGCGTCTATTATATCCGATTGCAGATTTACAATCAAGTCCGCGCGGCGTTTGGCCTCGATTTCATCCACATGGGGCATTTCCGCCGCCGCCGTCCCGTCCTCCGGCGAAAACGGGAACACGCCCGCGCGCTCAATTTTCATTTCCCGTAAAAATTCGCATAATTCCTCAAATTCCGCCTGATCTTCTCCCGGCAGTCCCGTGATAATACTCGTCCGCAATACTAATCCGGGGATTTTTTCGCGTAATTTTTTGAATATTTTTATCAAATTTTCTTTATTATCCCGTCTGCGCATTAATTTTAATATTTTATTATTACAATGCTGTATGGGAATATCCAGATATTTTAATATTTTCTTCTCAGACGCGATTATATCTATCAATTCATCCGTAATATCCGACGGATATAAATAATGCGGCCTGATCCATTTGAAATCAAATTCACATAATTTTTTCAACAACTCCGGCAACCGCCGCTTTTGATACAAATCCAAACCATATCTGGTTATATCCTGCGCGATCACAATCAATTCTTTTACGCCCGCGTCCGATAACTCCGACGCCTCTTGTAATAAATCATCCATCTCGCGGCTCCGATAGCGTCCGCGCAATTCCGGGATGACGCAATACGCGCAGCGATTATCACAGCCCTCCGCGATTCTCAAATACGCGTACCATGGCGGCGTTGACAAAATCCGCTCCCCGCTTTGATTGGCTATATTTATATCTCCTAATATACAAGGCCGTTTATTTTCCCCAAATCCCATGACTTCCGCAATCGCCCCGGCGATTTGATCATAAGCGCCCGTGCCTAAAATTCCGTCAACCTCCGGCATTTCCCGCAAGATTTCTTCCCGATACCGCTGGACCATACAGCCTGTCACAAGTATTTTTTTGATCAATCCCGCTTTTTTCAATTCCGCCAGCTCTAATATATTTTCAATCGCTTCCTCACAGGCGGCTGTCAGGAATCCGCAGGTATTAATAACCGCCACATCCGCGCCTTCCGGCTCTAATATAATCTCATGTCCGGCGTTCGATACCAGCGCCATCATCTGTTCACAGTTCACCCGGTTTTTCGCGCATCCCAGCGTGATAAAATATATTTTATACGGCAAATTATATCCGCCCTTCCACGTTGATTCTTCCGCCGCGCCGCAAAATATTTATTAAAATATTTATTAATTTTTAAAATATTAATTCTTCGTCTATCATATCCCCGTATCTTGCCCACGCGGATTTTATATCATCCCATGAGAAGCCGCGCCGCAGCAATCCCGCCGTCAGACGCTTTTTCTCTTTTTCGTCCGGCTTCGCGCCGCGTAATTTATGATAAATATACCCGTCAATCTGATCCGAATCATCCGGCAGATCCGACATGGCGTCATCCCATAACTCTTTTGATACGCCTTTTTCGTATAATTTCGCCCGTATCCGCGCCGGACCATATCCTTTTTCGGCGCAATGCCTCGCCAATGTTTTCGCGTATGCGATATCATCCAGCGCGCCGACGGACTCCAGCCAATCAGCGATTGAAATAATATCCTCTTCCGGCGCGCCTTTTTCGCGTAATTTTCTCTCCAGACTTTTTCTGGAAACCGCCTGACGGCTGACAATCTCCGCCGCTTTCGCTTTCCAGTTCGACGCCCCGGCGGCGGCGCGCAATTCCCGCAATTGATTCTCGTCCAGATCATCGCCTATATTCAGCGAAAATTCCAGCAATTCCCGCTCCGTGATTTTTACACAGCTTTGATCTTCCAGAAAAATAAATATTTTTCCTTTTTTACGCTTCGACGGTTCGATTTTCTCAATTTTCATGTGATATCCTCGCGCGTCCCCGACGGACTGCCGCCGGGGATTTTATAATATTTATTTACTCTCCGTCGTCAAAATCCTCCGCGCTGACATCGACGCCTTTCGCCGGAGCGCTATTCGCCGCCGGATTAATATTAATATTTATATTCTCGTTCGCGCCCGCGCCGCGCGATACGGTTCTTGAATGATTGTTGCCGTTACCCGTCAGTTTGTCGAAATTCGCCCGGATTTCGGATTCCACTTGTTCAGCGATTTCCGGATTTTCCTGTAAATATTTTTTCGCCGCTTCGCGGCCCTGTCCGATTCGCGTCGGACCCATGGAAAACCATGAACCGGATTTCTGCATAATATCTAATTTTACCGCCAAATCAACCAATTCGCTCTCGCGTACAATCCCTTCGCCGTATATAATATCAAATTCCGCCTCCCGGAACGGCGGCGCCATTTTATTTTTTACCACTTTCGCCCGCGTCCGGTTGCCGATCAACTCCGTACCGTTTTTAATCGCCTCAATCCGCCGGACATCAATCCGCACTGACGCGTAAAATTTCAACGCCCGTCCGCCCGTCGTCACTTCCGGATTGCCGTACATCACGCCGACTTTCTCCCGCAATTGATTGATAAATATCACAATCGTCTCTGTTTTTCCAATCGCGCCGGTCAATTTGCGCAGCGCCTGACTCATCAATCTGGCGTGCAATCCGACGAAACTGTCTCCCATTTCGCCCTCGATTTCACTGCGCGGGACCAGCGCCGCCACGGAGTCCACGACCACGACATCCACCGCGCCGGACCGGACAAGCGCTTCCGTGATTTCCAATCCCTGTTCGCCCGTATCCGGCTGTGAAATTAACAAATCATCCACATTGACGCCCAGATTCCGCGCGTAATTCGGATCAAGCGCGTGTTCGGCGTCGATAAACGCCGCCACGCCGCCGCGTTTCTGCGCCTCCGCGACAACGTGTAACGCCAATGTCGTTTTGCCCGACGATTCCGGACCGTAGATCTCTATTACGCGTCCGCGCGGCAGTCCGCCGATTCCAAGCGCGACATCCAGCGCGAGCGATCCCGTGGGAATGACTTCCACGTTCTGTTCCGCTCTGTCCCCGAAACGCATGATAGACCCTTTTCCATACGCTTTTTCAATCTGCGTGATAGCTGTGCGCAAAGCCTTGACTTTATCATCAGCCGGAGCGGGTACGGGCAGCGGCGATTTGTCCCTTGCCATGATTTTTATCCTCCTGAAAAATAAAATATTATAATATTATATAAATTTTATATAAATATTAAATATCCGGATAACGCATTCCCGTTATTACTCTTGGGATGCCGTTTTTGTCGTCATAATGCTGAATCTCGCCGTAGCCGTTGACGCGTAAAATCAACGACACGTCATGTACTTGATTGATCCCGATTTCAAAAAATATCCGTCCGCCGGGACGGATCGCCGCCCGCCATTTCTCCGCGATGGCCCGATAAAAATTCAATCCGTCCGCGCCGCCGTCCAACGCGATACGCGGTTCATAATCTTTTACGGACCTGTCCAATTTTTCAATCTCATCGCTCGGAATATACGGCGGATTGCATACGATACAAGTAAA
>CAJOQY010000085.1 GCA_905236835.1 uncultured Oscillibacter sp.
CAGCAATGAAGAGTGAACTGGAACAGGATATTCTGAAAACGCTGTTTACGGAAGAGGAACTCCGGAAGCGTGTGCTGGAACTCGGCGAGGCGGTATATGATCGTTTTAAGGGGAAGAGACCGCTGTTTTTGGGTATCCTGAAGGGATCGTTTATATTTATGGCGGATCTGATCCGGGCGTGCCAGCTGGATTGCGACGTGGAATTTATGTCGGTCAGTTCTTACGGCGCGGGAACGGAATCATCCGGGCGGATTAATATCACGCATGATATTGAGCGGGATGTCACGGGCCGCGATATTGTGATTGTGGAGGATATTTTAGATTCTGGTCGGACGCTGTCGTTTTTGACGCGGTATTTGAAAGCGAAAGGCGCGGCGTCCGTGATCATCGTGACGCTGTTGGACAAACCGGCGCGGCGCGCGAAAGCGGTGGAGGCCGATTACGCCGGCTTCGTGGTCCCGGATGAGTTTGTCGTCGGATACGGGCTGGATTATGATCAGCAATATCGCAATCTGCCCTATATCGGCGTATTAAAACCGGAAGTATATCAAAAATAATTTCGCGCGTCCGGGTATTGGACGGATTGGGAAATCCCGAAAGAAGGGGGAAGTTGCTTTTTGTCAGGAAGATTGAATAATTACAGTATGTTGTTTCTGGCGCTGTTGGCGGCGCTGTGTATGGGCGCGCTGTGGCGGCTGAACGATCCGCAGCCGCAAGTGACGTATTCGCAGGCGCGGCAGTTGTTTTTACAGCAGCGCGTGGAATCGTTTGTCGTGGAGGACAACACGCTGACGCTGACCCTGCGGGAAGGGGAAGAATTTGACGGCAGCAAAACGGTGCGCTGTGAATTATATGACTTTCAGGTATTTTACGATGACATGAATGAGGAAATCCAGCGTCAGTTCGCCCAAGGGAAAATATTAAATTATAATTATCATCAGGATCATTCGGTGAATTGGCTGGAAATTTTACTGCCATGGATCGCGATGGCGGCGATTATGGGCGGTATGTGGTATTTTATGTCAGGCCGTATGCAGGGCGTCGGCGGCGGGGATCGGATGGCGCATTTCGGCGCGGCGCGCGTCCGGACGCTGACGGACGGCGCGAAACGCGTGACGTTTGAGGATGTCGCCGGAGCGGATGAGGAAAAAGAGGAATTAGCCGAGATTGTTGATTTCTTGAAAGACCCGGAAAAATATGTGGAACTGGGCGCGAGAATCCCGAAAGGCGTGTTATTGATCGGCCCGCCGGGTACCGGCAAGACGTTATTGGCGAAAGCCGTCGCGGGAGAGGCGCAAGTCGGATTTTTGTCGATTTCGGGATCGGATTTCGTGGAATTATATGTCGGCGTGGGCGCGAGCCGCGTGCGCGATTTGTTCCGGGAGGCGGTCAAGGCGTCGCCTTGTATTGTGTTTATCGACGAAATTGACGCCGTCGGACGCCAGCGCGGCACGGGACTTGGCGGCGGCCACGACGAACGCGAACAGACGCTGAATCAGTTATTGGTCGAGATGGACGGATTTTCCGCCAATGAGGGCGTTGTGGTATTGGCCGCGACGAACCGGGCGGATGTATTAGATCCGGCCTTACTGCGTCCCGGAAGATTTGACCGGCAGATTTATGTCGGTCTGCCGGATATTAAGGGCCGGGAAGATATATTAAAAGTTCATGTGAAAGGCAAGCCGCTGGCGGAAAATGTTGATTTAAAAAAATTAGCCCAAGGGACATCCGGATTTACCGGCGCGGACTTGGAAAATCTGGTCAACGAAGGGGCGTTGTTGGCGGCGCGGAAAAATCAGCCGTTTATCACGATGGAGGATTTAAAAGCCGCCGAAATCAAAGTCATCGCCGGACCGGAGAAGAAAAGCCGCGTGATTCCACAGCATGAACGGGAATTAACCGCATGGCATGAGGCCGGACACGCGGTAGTGATGCACGCGCTGCCCGGACAGGATCCGGTCAGTCAGATTTCGATTGTCCCGCGCGGGACGGCGGGCGGCATGACAATCGCCCTGCCGGAGACGGATCGTTCTTATTTGTCCAAGCGTTACATGGAAGATCGCATTGTGTCCCTTTTGGGCGGACGCGTCGCCGAAAGACTGTGCCTGAAAGATATATCCACAGGGGCAAGCAATGATATACAAAAAGCGACGGAAATCGCCCGCAAGATGGTCGCGACGTATGGCATGAGCGATCGTCTGGGCGCGGTGGCGTTCGATACGGGACATGACGAGGTATTTATAGGCCGAACCATGGGACAGGCGCGGGGTTATTCGGAATCCGTGGCCGCGCAGATTGACGAGGAAATCAAAAACGTATTGGCGAACGCCTATCAACGCTGTGAAAATATTTTAATCGAACATCGGGCGCAGTTGGACGCGGTGGCGCGGTATTTGCTCGAACACGAAACCATGGAGCGGGACGCGTTTTTGTTCATCATGGGGGACGGTCCGGAGCCGCTGCCGCCGGCGGAAAAGCCCGCTCTGCCGGGGACGGTGAACCGGTCCGACAGTCAGAACGGCGATCCGGATAACAATCCGGGTGAAAACGCGGAAAGTCAGGACGGCAACCCGGATATAACGCCGGAGAGCGATACGCGACAGCCGGATACGCCGGAGATTTTGGATGTCCAAGACGAGAATATAAAGCCGGTTGAACTGGAAAAAGAATCAAAAGCGGACGCGCCGTCCAAATCGGCGAAGCGCAGACGCCGCCGGTCAGCGCGCAAAGTCGCGGAACGTCTGGAAAAAACGCTGGAAAAATCCCCGGAAAAATCCAATGAAGCTCCGGAAAACAAGCCGGATCCGACGGATGATGATTAAAACGCGCGCTTGCGGATCGTCTAAAATAAAGAAATCCCCGATTGCGTTCCCCCTCTCCTGATTCAGGAGAGGGGGACAGGGGATAAGATTGATCGAAAAACAGTTTGTCCGCGCGCGGATATATCGCTTGACAGATTTCGCGTATCCGGTTATAATGATTATTAATCAAATACAGGGGCGCCGGGAGGAATCCCGGCTGAGACACGCGGCCAAATCCGCCCGTGAACCCTTGAACCTGATCCGGGTAATGCCGGCGTAGGAAGATCGTTTGTGATAGATATATTTTTTATAATTTTTATCTTTATTTTCGCGTAAATATAAAAATATTATATCAAATCATGAATTTTTCTCCGCCGTCCGGCATGAATCCCGATGCCGCGCGGCGGTTTTTATATTTTTATATTATTTTATTATTTTAAATATTTTAAAATCAGGAGGAAATTATGATGAACACAAATTCACATCTCCGGGTGCGGGCTTTATGCGAAGGGGCGATTCTGGTGGCGCTGGCGCAGATTCTGAGCTTTTTGAAAGTATATGAATTTCCGCAGGGCGGATCGGTGACGCTGGAAATGCTGCCGATATTTGTCTACTGCCTGCGGTGGGGCTTCGCGCCGGGCATGATCGCGAGCGCGGCGTTCGGGATATTGCAGTTGATATTCGGCTTTTACGCGTGGCACTGGCAGTCGATTTTCGGGGATTATCTCATCGCGTTTATGTTATTAGGATTATGCGGGCTGTTCCGGAAAGTTCCCGGCGGATTGTATCTCGGTCCCGTTGTCGGCGCGTTCGCGCGGTTTTTGAGCCATTATATCACGGGCGCGACGGTCTGGAAAGAATATATGCCGGATGAGTTTTTCGGCATGAGCATGACAAGTCCGTGGTTCTATTCGCTGTTATACAACGGCAGTTATATGTTGTTGGATTTGATTCTTTGTTTAATCGTATTGATTTGCATGGACCGCTACGCGCCTGTGAGAAAATATCTCCGCGCGGATGATTTGAAAAAATAAAATATAAAATTTAAAATTTAAAATTAAAAAAATTTCCGAAATTATCACAAAATTGTAATAGCAATCAGGGCGGATATATGATAAAATAAAATTTACACGGAAGATATAAAATCAGACGGAAAAGGGGGGAAATATATATGATGAAAATTGTCTGGATCGCCCTGTTTGTTATGTTAATTGTCATCGAGTCCGCGACGGTGAATCTGGTTTCGGTCTGGTTCGCCATCGGCGCGGCGGCGGCTTTGGTTGCGAACGTCATTGGATTCGGGACGCTGGGACAGTTCGCGGCGTTTGTGTTTGTGTCCGGAATTTCACTCGCGCTGACGCGGCCTCTGCTCAGCAAAGTGAATGATATATCCATGACGCATACGAATGCCGACCGGGTATTGGGACGCGTGGGGAAAGTCACGGAGCCGGTGGACGACGAACAGGGCGCGGTTTATGTGGACGGGAAAACATGGACGGCGCGCAGTTTCAGCGGCGTGACGATTCCCGTTGATACGCAGGTTCATATCGAACGCATTGACGGCGTAAAATTAATCGTATCCCCGGCGCATGAGAAAGCGCGGATATAAATAATAATAAATAAATATAAATCTTTAAATCAGGAGGATATAATATATGTTCGGTATGTTCGCCTTATTGGCGTTAGCGGTTGTGGTTTTGATGGTAATTATTAATAATATTCATGTGGTCCAGCAGTCGCGGGCGTATGTGGTGGAGCGTCTCGGCGCGTTTCATGACGTGTGGAACGTCGGTCTGCACCTGAAAATCCCGTTTATTATGAAAGTCGCCAAAAAAGTTTCTTTAAAAGAACAGGTGGCCGATTTCCCGCCCCAGCCGGTGATTACGAAAGACAATGTCACAATGCAGATTGACACGGTTGTGTTTTTCCAGATCACGGACCCGAAATTATATACTTACGGCGTGGAAAATCCTATGAGCGCGATTGAGAATTTAACCGCGACGACATTGCGGAATATCATCGGCGATATGGATTTGGATCAGTCCCTGACAAGCCGCGATACGATCAATTCGCGTATGCGGTCTATCTTGGACGAGGCCACGGACCCGTGGGGAATCAAAGTCAACCGCGTGGAATTGAAAAATATCATGCCGCCGCCGGAAATCCGGAGCGCCATGGAAAAACAGATGAAAGCCGAACGCGAACGCCGGGAGTCGATTTTACAGGCGGAAGGCACGAAACAGTCACAGATTTTAAAGGCCGAAGGCGAAAAGCAGTCCGCGATTTTACAGGCGGACGCCGCCAAGCAATCCGCGATTCTGCGCGCGGAGGGCGAACGGGAAGCCCGGATTATGGCCGCCGAAGCCGAAGCCGAGGCGATTTTAAAAGTCCAGAAGGCGATGGCCGATTCGTTGGAATTATTAAACCGGTCCGCGCCGAATGATCAGGTTATTAAATTAAAAGCGCTGGAAACCATGCGGAACGTCGCGGACGGTCAGGCGACGAAAATTATTATCCCGTCTGAGATTCAAGGCCTCGCCGGACTGGCCGCCGGAGCGAAAACCGTCTGGGAAGGCATGGGCGAATAAAATTATTCACTGGAAACGGATTGCCCCGCGCCGCGAAACGCAAAATCACGGCGCGGGGCGG
>CAJOQY010000086.1 GCA_905236835.1 uncultured Oscillibacter sp.
CGCGTGATAATTTCAATCAAAAAGAAATAGAACGGAAGATTCAAGAACATTTGGAGAAGGTTCTGTCAAAATGAGTTCCCGTAATGCTGATATAACGCGAAAAATCATGTCCGCGATTAAATCAAAAGATACTGAACCGGAAATGATTCTGCGAAAAGCCCTGTGGAAGCGCGGATTTCGATATAGAAAAAATTATAAATTATTGCCCGGACATCCTGATATTGTGTTTCTCCGGAAAAAAATCGCCGTGTTCTGTGACGGCGATTATTGGCATGGTCATAACTGGGCCATCCGGGGATTATCTTCTTTTGAAGAGGAATTGTCCGGATATTCGGATTTTTGGCGGAAGAAAATTCAATCGAATGTTGAACGGGATCAAAAAGTAAACGCGCGATTGTCGGCGATGGGATGGACTGTAATCAGATTATGGGAGAGCGATATTCGGAAAGATATAGACGCCTGTGTCGGGAAAATCGCGGAAATCTATCAAAATAAATCCGCGCCGCGTAAAGCGAAATAAAAAAGCGGGAATGATTTTATATAAAGGCGCGTGATATAAAATGCGGGTTCTGGGACTGTGGACAGGGGCGTTTTCGGCGGGGATATTTCTGGCGCGGTATGTGATTCCGGAGGAGTATTTGTTGTTTTGCGCGCTGGCCGCGTTCGCGGTCGCGTGCGGGAGATTGCTGATCCCCGGGCCGCGGGGGCGGAGAGCGCTATTGATCGGCGCGGGTTTGGCGTTCGCTCTGGGCTGGAGCGGGATGAAAATCAATCGAAATATCAGGCTGACGGAGAGTTTGCCCGGGGACGCGCCGGAAGCGCGGATGATATTATGTGATTACGCGTCATCCGCGCCATACGGCGCGCGGGCGGAAGTGGAGATAGAGAACATCGCGGAGATAACGGGTCTGACAAACGCGCCAAGACGCGCGATTTATTACGGCAAGTTGAATTTATTGGATTTACGGCCCGGAAACGTGGTCACGGACCGGATAAAATTACAATACGCGGGAAGTCTCGGTGAAAATCACGGGGAAGATAATTTTAATAATTTTACGTCGCGGGGGATATTTTTACTCGCTTACGGACGCGGAAAAGAAAAAGAGATAAAAATTGAAACAGGGAATGTCGATTCCCCGCGCTGGTATCCGGTCCGGGCGGGCTTTGCCATACGGGAGAAGATCAACGCGCTGTTGTCGAATCGTCCCGCGTTTTTATCGGACAGCGGCTTGACGTTGCCGCCGGAGCGGGACGGCGCGGCGTTTCTGTCGGCGATCCTGACTGGGGATCGGAGCGAATTGTCGGTTCAGTCGGCGGCGGATTTGTCGGAAAGCGGATTTTCGCATATTCTGGCCGTGTCGGGTCTGCATTGCGGATTTTTAATCGCGCTGGTGAGACTGCTGGCGGGAAAACAGCGGCGGTTTCTGATCGCGCTGGTTGGAATCGCGTGTTTGATATTTTACGCGCTGTTGACCGGAGGCAAACCGTCCGTCATAAGGGCGTCGATCATGTTGTCGTTGTTAATCGCCGCGCCGCTGTTTCGACGGGCGAGCGACGCGCCGACTTCTCTTTTTGTCGCGCTGTTTTTGATTTTATTACAAAATCCATATGCCGCCGCGTCCGTGAGTTTACAGCTTTCGTTCGCGTCGGTGGCCGGGTTACTCTGGCTGACGCCCAAAGCATACGCGTTTTGCCTGTCGTCAAATGGCGGCGCGGGCGAATATCTGGAATATCATGGCGGAAATACAGGCGAATATCAGGATAAAAACGCGGGATTGATACGCCGTATGCTTGCGGCGAATGTGTCGGCGTCGCTTGGGGCTTTGATTTTCACAACGCCGTTATTGGCGATATATTATCATGGCTTTTCGCTGGTGTCGATTCCGGCGAATTTATTATGTCTATGGGCTGTCGGATTGATTTTCGCGCTGGGTCTGGCGGCGGTGATGATTGGATTTATCCTACCGCCCGTCGGCGCGTTGATAATATTAATTCCGGAGATTTTGATAAAATATATTTTATTTATCACGCGTAATTTATCAAGAATCCCGTATCACGCGGTATATTTTACAAATCCGTATCTGAAATATTGGCTTTTTCTGGTTTATTTATTATTCGCCATCGCGTATGTTTCATCGGGAAAGAAACGGCGGATTTATATTCTGGCGTTGATATTATCTGTTTTGACGCTGTGCGTATGTATCCGGCGCGGACAGGAAATCTTGCGCCGGGGCGATATGAACGCGATTGTTTTGAACGTCGGACAGGGACAGAGTATTATATTGGAATCTAAAGGGCGGTATATTCTGACGGACTGCGGAAGCGGGAACACATGGAACGACGCCGGGGCGATTGCCGCGCGAATGCTGGAAAGTATGGGCTGTAACCGGCTGGACGCGTTGATTTTCACGCATTATGACGCGGATCATGTGAACGGAATCGAATCGCTCTTGGCGCGTCTGGATGTGGATATGCTGATTATCCCGGAGGAATTGGATTTAGGCAACGCGCGGGAAGATTTGATTTTTAATCTGGCGGAAAAATACGGGATACGGATCCGGATTGCGCGGGAGTTTGAAAAATGGATTTTCGGCGCGGGGGATTTGACGGTTTTCCCGCCGGTCAGGAATTTTGGGACGAATCGCGGCGAAAACGAACGGGGCTTGTCCGTGATGGCGGCTGTGAATGACGTGGAATTATTAATCACGGGCGATATGAACGCCGCGTCGGAGAGAAGATTGATCGCGGAATATGATTTCCCGGATTTAGAAGTAATCATAGCGGGACATCACGGGTCAAAATATTCCAGCTGTGACGAGTTTTTGTCGAGACTGCGACCGGAAATCGCGTGTGTCAGCGTCGGGGATAATTCATACGGACATCCGGCCCCAGAGACGCTGGAAAGATTGGAATCACACGGCTGTGAAGTTTATCGGACGGATAAAAACGGCGATATTTTTCTTGTGATGGGATAAAGCGGGCGAAATCAGGGGGCGTTGATATGGCATACGCGAAGAAGAAAGCGGCCAAGACGGATGAGAGCGATATAAAATTAAAAAAATTAAAATCGGATATTGCGGACGGAACTTGCAAGAGAGCGTATTTGTTTTACGGCGATGAGGCGTATTTAAGAGATTATTATACAAGCGAAATCAAAAAGGCGTTAATATCGGATTTATTCGAGGCGTTTAATTATCATAAATTTGACGGAAAAGATTTGACGGCGGAAATATTAAAAGAAACGGCGGAAGCCATGCCCGTAATGGCCGATCGGAGTTTGATAGTAATATCAGATTATGATTTGTTTAAATTGCCCGGCGGACAGCGGGATGAATTGGTTTTATTTTTAAACGATCTTCCGGAATGGGTGTGTATAATATTTATATATGATATAATCCCGTATCAGGCGAATAAAAGCGTAAAAAAATTATATAACGCGCTGAATGAAAATGTTGAAATGATTGAGTTTCGCGCGCTGGGACAGAATGATTTGATCAAATGGATCACGGGGAGATTTAAAAATTTCAATAAAAAAATATCCGTCGCGGCGGCGGAATATTTGATATTTACACGAGGGGATTTGATGACGGGATTGATCCCGGAAATTGAGAAATTAGCGTCATACGCGCCGGGGGAGAGTATCACGGAACAGGATATTGACGCGGTCTGCGAGCCGATTTTATCCGCTGAGATTTTCCGTCTGTCGGACGCGGTATTAAAAGATGATTATGACCGGGCGGCGGGGATATTAGGCGATTTGCTGAAAACGCGGACGGAGCCGATTTTATTATTGGCCGCTTTGGGCGGGCAGTTCAGAAAGATTTACACGGCGCGTCTTGCGATAGACAACGGAAAAAATCAGGACTGGCTGGCGGAATTATGGGGAATGAAATCATATCCGGCGAAATTATTATACGCGTCGGCGAAGCGCGCGGATTTAACATGGTGCGCGGAAGCGGTCCGGGAATGTGAGATTCTGGACAGCCGCATGAAAAGCGAAGGCGGATTGGACGCGGAAGGGGAATTAAAATTACTGCTGGCGCGTCTGGGCGCGAGCCGGAAAACGGCGGTCAAGTCAGCGTTGTCAGGTAAAAAACGATACGGCGGTTAAAAGCGATACAGCGGAGGCGGATATGCGGGAGAAGAAACGGATTCGGGAAGTGATTGTGGTGGAAGGCCGGTATGACAAAAACACGCTGTCACAGATTGTGGACGCGGTGATTATCACGCTGGACGGGTTCGCGGCGTTTAAAGATTCAGACAAAATCGCGTTTTTAAAATATCTGGCGAAAGAACGCGGCCTTGTGATTTTCACGGACAGCGACGGCGCGGGATTCGTTTTGCGCGGATGGCTGAAAGGCATCTTGCCAAAAAATCAAATCAAACACGCGTATATACCGGATATAAAGGGCAAAGAACGGCGCAAAAGCAGACCGGGCAAAGAAGGCAAATTAGGCGTGGAGGGAATGCCGCCGGAAATTTTATTGGAATCGCTGCAACGCGCGGGCGTGACATGGGAATCCCCGGCCACGCAAGAGCCGGAATCGCCGGACGCGGGAAAAGAGCAAAATCCGGGAACGCCGGAAACAAACGTGAAAAAAGCCGTCCGAACGCCGATCACGAAAGCGGATTTGTACGCGTGGGGACTGTCCGGGGGGGAACGGAGCGCGGAAAAACGAAAATATTTATTGCGCAAGTTATCGCTTCCGGAATATTTGAACGCGAACGCTATGTTGGATGTATTGAATTTATTATACAGCCGGGAAGAACTGGAAAATATGCCGTAACGCCGCGCGCCATTCGCCAATGATTTCCACACGCATACGCAAAGGCATATGACATCGCGCGGCCTGTTGACAAACAGGCGGCAAAGGTTTATGATTTAATATAATATTATAAAGCCATCATGATCTTGATTTTAATAAAATATATAAATAAAAATATATTATATATAACATCATGCGCAAACGACTGGATACGGGAGGCTGGCTGTTATGAAATTTTGGAAAATGAACGGCGCGGGAAATGATTTTATTATTTTCAATAACACGGAAGAAAAAATTCCGGAAGCGGATCTGCCCCGGATTGCCCGGACATTATGCCGTCGGCGTCTGTCTCTTGGCGCGGACGGTCTGATTGTGGTGGACGCGCCGTCCGGTCAAAGCGGCATATTATCGAACGGCCTGTTCGCGTCCGGCGGCTTTTCAGACGCGCCGGACCGGAAAGCCCCGGCGCGGGTAAACGAGGGCTTGTTCGCGTCTTATTCGCTGTCTGGTATGTCCGATAGCCGCCGGAATACGGATCAATCCGGCATGAACAACGCCGGATCAGGAAATCTAAAGCGGAATGAATCAGCCGATTTCCGGATGTTATTTTTCAACGCCGACGGAAGTCCGGGTGAAATGTGCGGCAACGGCGCGCGCTGCGTCTGCCGCTATGGATATGAAACCGGTTTGTCCGGCTCCGTACAGCGTGTGGAAACCGCGGCGGGACTTGTCACGGGCGAACGGATTGACCAGAGAAATTATAAAATTAAATTAAATAATCCGTCCGTAATCCGTCCGTCCGGCAAAATCGAGATTGACGGCGCGTCTTATTCTTGCGCGTATGTGGAATTGGGAGAGCCGGGCGTCCCGCACGCGCTTGTGCCGTATCCGGATTTGAAAAACGCCGACGAAAACGCGCTCCGGGAACTGGGACGCAAAATCCGTTGGCATTCGGATTTCCCGAAGGGCGCGAACGTGAATTTCTATGAATTCACGGGCGAAGATATATTATACGAAAAGACGTTTGAGCGTGGCGTGGAGGACTTCACGCTTGCCTGCGGAACGGGTACGGGTTCGCTTGTATCCGTCCTGACGCTGACCGGACAGGTATCCGGGAAACAGGTCCGCGTTGATATGGCCGGTGGCCGCTTGATCATCGACGCCGAACAGGATGACGGAAAGATCACGGCGTTATATCTCACCGGGCCGACAAATCTTGTCGCGAAAGGCGAGATTTTTGATGAGGAACTTTGA
>CAJOQY010000087.1 GCA_905236835.1 uncultured Oscillibacter sp.
CGCCATCCCATGTGGCGCTTGCGGCCCGCCTTGCCGATGTTGATATTTTCATGATCGATATTGCCGACCTGTCCGACGGTGGCCATACAGTTCACGCGGACAACGCGGACTTCGCCGGACGGCATACGGATTTGCGCGTCATTGCCTTCTTTGGCCATCAACTGCGCGGCTGTCCCGGCGGATCTGACCAGCTGCGCGCCTTTGCCCGGATGCAATTCTATATTATGAATCACCGTGCCGACGGGAATATTCGCGATCGGCAGAGCGTTTCCGGGTTTAATATCCGCGTTCGGACCGGCTTCCACTTTGTCGCCCTTGGACAGACCCACAGGCGCGAGAATATAACGCCGCTCCCCGTCCGTGTATTCGAGCAACGCGATATTCGCGCTCCGGTTCGGGTCATATTCTAATCTCAATACAGTCGCGTCAATGTCATGTTTGTCGCGCTTAAAATCAATCACGCGATATTTGCGCTTGTTGCCGCCGCCCCGGTGCCGGACCGTGATATGTCCGTAATTGTTGCGGCCCGCGTGTTTTTTCAGCGGCTCCGTCAGGCTCGGTTCCGGTCTGGCGTGCTTGTCGATCCCGTCAAAGCCGGATACCGTCATCTGCCGTCTGGAGGGAGTCGTCGGCTTGTAGCTCTTAATGGACATATTATTTTTTTCGCTCCCTTCCCGGCTTAAATCATGCCCTCAAAAAATTCAATCGTCTTGGAATCATCCGTCAGCGTGACATAAGCCTTTTTCCACTGGCGCGTGTATCCGGGACGCCCGCCGCCCATGCGTTTGGGCTTGCCTTTGACGTTCATCGTATTCACGGCGCGGACTTTTACGCCGAAAATCTCTTCCACGGCCTTGCGAATCTCAATCTTTCCCGCGTCGCGGGCGACTTCAAATACATATTTTTTATCAACAGCCCCGGCCATGGAACGCTCCGTAATAATCGGCCTGATAATAATATCATACGCGCTTGTCATTACGCGGACACCTCCTGACCTTTATTCCGCATACTCTCCGCGAGTTCGGCGGCCTGTTTGCCCTCACCCAGCGCGATTTTCTCGACGATTTCCAGCGCGGACCGGTCAATAATCAAATTCTTCGCGTTGATAATATCATACACGTTCACCTGCATGGCCGCCGTCGTCAACACGCCCGGCAGGTTGCGCGCGCTGTAATATAAAATCTTATCCGGCGCCTTCATGACCACAAGGGACTTGCCGTCGGCTTTGATCGCTTCCAGAAACGCCTTGAAATCTTTGGTTTTAATATTATCTAATTTTATCGCGTCGATGACGATTAAATTCCCGGATTGGGCTTTGTCTGATAACACGGATTTCAACGCCAGACGCCGGACTTTTTTATTCACATGATAGCGATAACTCCGGGGCTTCGGCGCGAACGCGATGCCGCCATGGGTCCACTGCGGCGCGCGGGTACTTCCCTGACGGGCGTGGCCCGTGCCTTTCTGACGCCACGGCTTTTTCCCGCCGCCGGATACTTCCGCGCGCGTCAGCGCGCTTTGCGTACCCTGACGCTGATTGGCGAGGTAATTTTTAACTATCTCATGCACAACGGTCTGATTCGGCTCGATGCCAAATACGGCCTCGTTGAGTTCGATTTCGCCGACCTGTTCGCCGGACATATTGAATACATTCACAACAGACATTTCGACGCCTCCTTACTTTCTCGCCGAAGCCTTCTGCGGATTGCGTCCGGAAGCCTTCTGCGGGTTGCGGCTGATGTCCGCGCCTTCCTGTTTGACCTTATGGACCTTGACTGTCGATTTCACCAGAACAAGTCCGCCTTTGGGTCCGGGAACCGCGCCGCGCACCGCCAAGAGATTCAATTCCGGATCCACGCGCACGACTTCCAGATTCTGAATCGTCACGCGGTCCACGCCCATCTGTCCGGCGCCGATATGGCCTTTGAATACTCTGGAGGGGTCCGTACCCGCGCCCAGAGAACCGGGGTGGCGTCCGACCGGGCCGGAGCCGTGGGATTCTTTCAATCTATGCGCGCCGCAACGCTTGATAACGCCCTGATAACCGTGGCCCTTGCTGGTCCCGGTCACGTCCACGAAATCGCCTTGCGTAAACACGTCGGCCTTGATCACATCGCCGGATTTCAATTCGCCGATATTATCCAGCGCGAATTCGCGCAGGTATTTTTTGGGTCCCACGCCCGCCTTGTTCAAATGCCCCATTTCCGGCTTGTTCAGCCGATGTTCCGGCACGTCCATAAAGCCCAGTTGCACGGCCTCATAACCGTCTTTCTCCATGGTCTTTTTCTGGACGACCGTGCAGGGTCCCGCCTCAATGACAGTCACCGGAATCAGCCGGCCATTCTCATCAAAAAGCTGGGACATTCCCACTTTTCTGCCGATGATCGCTGCTTTCATTCAGATGCTTCTCCTTCCCAAGTTCTACACATGA
>CAJOQY010000088.1 GCA_905236835.1 uncultured Oscillibacter sp.
ATCCGACGTTGAAACCGTCATTTCTAATAAGCTGAAAAATTCTTTTTCATCCTCATGATTCCAGAACTCTCCCGCGACTTCCAGTTCGGATAGATTTAAACCGTTCCAGTCCATTTCGCCGCCGGTTAAAATATCATCCACAAGACGCCGCGACAAATCGCCTAATCTCGCCCCGGCCTCGTCGCCATACGCCCAATAAAATGACTCTATCGCCGCGTTGCCCCGCACGCCCCATTCGGATTCATCCGGCTCCAGCGGATACGGCGGAGTGAATCCCCCCGCGATCAAAGCCTGCGTCAGTCTCTGCCGGACAGCGCCGTTATAAATCAACTCCGCCGCGCCGTATGACATCAAATGCTCATTGACCGCCGCCGCGTGTCCCGCCATGAAAAATAATATTCCGCGCTGTCTTAACTCGCGATATAATTTTAACAGCCTTTCCGCCGCGAATAAATCCACGGAAGCGACGCCCGTGACGATAATCAAACCCGTGTCGGGTTTCAGCGCGTGGAAAATCTCACGTTCAAAATCTTCAATCGTGGCGAAAAACAACGGGCCGTTGAATTGATATAACACCGTCTGTTCGATGGGCCGCGCGTGGGGCGTCTGAGATAAATCAAAAAATCCGTCATGCCCTTCCATACAGCCCAAGAAATATCCCGGCTGTGACGACGCCCGCATGGTGAACGCCGCGAATGATAACACCACGCCGACCAGTACGCCTTCGGCCAGTCCCAGCATTTCGGCCAGAAACGCGGCTAAGAATATCAAAAAACTTGGCCTGTCGATTTTCCATAAATGCGCCGCGACGGGGATTTCCAAAATTGTAATCAACGACGCGATGACCATTCCGGTCAGAACCGGCGCGGGGAGATAATTCAAAACCGGCGTGGCGAATAATAAAAACAATCCCATTGTGATACTCGCCGAAACGCCCGCCCATTGGCTGGACACGCCTAATTTTTCCGCCAGTTTTGTCCGGGACAGACTGCCGATCTCGGGAGGGCTTCCGCATAACGCCGCGAAAAAATTTCCCCCGGCGTATGCCAATAACTCCCGCTGATTGTCAATCTCGTCGCCGTGTTCGCGTCCGATTTCGCCCGTTGAAACCAGCGTTTCCGCCGCGATGACAAGCGCGACGGCCAGCGTGTCTATGATAATCTCTTCCGCGTGATGTGAAATCGCCGTAAAATCCGCGTGAGATAATATCATCATATCCGGCAATCCCGGCGCGATAAAATCCGTCATTTCCACGCCGTAACTTTTTAAATCAAATACCGCTGAAATCAAGATCCAGAAAATCATGGCGATTACGGCCAGACTTGTTTTCAAATATCTCCTGCCGATTAATATAAATAAAATCGTCGATACGCCTAATAAAAAAGACAGCAAATTAAAATTTTTAAGCTGATTGATCAAATGCGCGATTAAAACCGGCGCGCGCCCGCTTGTCGACGCGCCGCCGAATAATCTCGGACATTGCGTTAATATCACAATGCTCGCGATACCCGTGACACAGCCGCCCAATACAGGCTCGGAAACGAATTTCGCGAATCTTCCGCCGCGCGGTAAATAAAACAAAAACAGCCAGAATGAGACCATCAACGTAATAACGGCCATCATCACGACGGCTTCCGCGCTTCCCGGCGTGACGCCCAAATGGGGCAATAACGTCGCCACAATCGCCGCCGGCGCCGCGTCCACGCCGAACACGAGACGCGGCGAACTGGTGAATAAGCTAAAAATCAAAATCGGCAGAAATGACCCGTATAGGCCATATTTTAACGGCAGTCCGGCCACTTGCGCGTATCCCATTGACAGCGGGATGGACAATAACGCGATGACAAAGCCCGCCCATAAATCCCGAAATAAATCTTTCCGGCTGTTGACGTGAAACTGTCTCATGTCAAATCCCGCAAATCCTGTCCGTTGGATTCGATCACTTTTTGATACCAATAAGACGAATCTTTGCGATAGCGTTTTAAATCTTTTAAATCAAATTCCTCACGATTGACGAATATAAAACCATAACGCTTTCTCATGCCCTCATGCGTTGAGATTAAATCAATCGCCGACCACGGGCAATAGCCGATCATTTCCACGCCGTCCGTGATGGCCAGACGCATTTGATTAATATGCTTGCGCAGATAATCAATCCGATATAAATCATGAATTTTTCCGTCGGATTCTAATTTGTCATACGCGCCGAGGCCGTTTTCCGTGATTAAAATCGGCAAATGATACCGTGACCAGACTTCACGAAGCGTTGAACGGAAACCAATCGGATCAATTTCCCAGCCGAATTCCGTCTTGGGCGTATTGGGATTGGCCGCGCTTTTGAACGCGCCGAGAATATTCTGCCCCGACTGCTGATCCGCTTTTTGATTATTATTATTATTATCCTGATAATTCGCGCCGCCGTCCTGATTCCCGATGGCGGATAATTTTTCAAGCATCATATCATCCGCCTCGACCGTCGCCGTGTTATAATAATTAAACGCGATAAAATCCGGCTTGGCGGCTTTCATAATTTCCATATCGCCGGGTTCGATCTTTGGCAACGCGTCACGATCTTTTAAATACGCCCAGACAATTGAGTTATAATATCCGTTTACCGCCATATCCAGATATAACCAGTTACGAACCGCGTTGAAATTCTGCGCGGCGATCATATCCTCCGGACGGCAGGTTTTGGGATAAATAAGCCCGATATTCGGCGCGGGTCCGATTTTCGCGTCAGGCAGCATTTCATGGCATAATTTCATCGCTTTCGCCTGCGCTAATAACATATTATGATTTTGCTGGTACAATCCCCGTAACGGATTTTCTTTATCCGCGGTCGAAAACGTACCAATCGCCGCGCCGACAAGCGTCATCATATTCTGCTCGTTAATTGTCAGCCAGTATTTGACTTTCGATCCGTATTCTTGAAATATTAAACGCGCGAATTCCAAAAACGCGTCAACGCAATCCCGATTTTCCCATCCGCCTTTTTGATCCAGTTCCGCCGGCAGATCAAAATGATACATGGTCACTATCGGCTCGATCTTGCGCGCCCGACAGGCGTCAATCAAATCATGATAAAATTTAATCCCCTTGGGATTGACTTCGCCCGTCCCGTGGGGCAGTACGCGGCTCCACGCGATAGAGAATCTATACGCTTTCAAGCCCATTTCGGCCATTAAATTTACATCTTCCTGATAACGATGATAATGATCCGCGCAGACATCCAGTTCCGATGTCCCCTCCGGGACTTTTTTCACGTCCTGCACAGACGGGCCTTTGCCGTCTGATAAATTCGCGCCCTCAACCTGATACGCCGATGTCGACGCGCCCCATAAAAATTTTTCCGGGAAATCCGCCTGTTTTTGATAAATCATATTAATCTCTCCCGTTTATAAATCCAAACCCGACGCCCGCAAAATATACGGACGGCGGGTTTGTAATTTTATCTAATCAAATTATTTCGCGGCTTTCGCGGCGCGGATCGCTTCGGTCAGCATGGGCGTGACTTTGAACAAGTCGCCGCAGATGCCGTAATCGGCGATCTCAAAAATCGGCGCCGTGTCGTTTTTATTAACGGCGATAATGCACTCGGAATCCGACATACCCGCCTTGTGCTGAATCGCGCCGGAAATGCCCAGAGCGATATATACCTTCGGATGAACGGTCTTGCCGGTCTGTCCGACCTGATGATCCGCCGACAGCCACCCGGAGTCAATCGTCGCGCGGCTTCCGCCGACGACGCCGCCCAGTTCAGCCGCCAGTTCCTCGGCTAATTTAATTCCGCCTTCCACGTCTTTGCTGATGCCGCGGCCCACGGAGACAATATAATCCGCGCCGATTAAATCAACTAATTTCTTGGCCGCTTTGACGACTTCCAATACTTCCGTATTTAAATCATCTTTGCTGAGTTTGAACGCCGGTTTCTCAATCACGCACGCGTCGGCCTTCGCCTGATCGAACGCGTTTTTCTTCATGACGCCCGGACGCACCGTCGCCATGCACGGACGGAAACGCGGGCAGATAATCGACGCCATCAAATGCCCGCCGAACGCCGGACGCGTCATTTTCAGATCTCTCGACACGTCATGCTTCTGACCCAGCACCATCGCCACGCCTAATTTTTCAATCTTTTCCGGCGCGAGCGTGGACGCTTCTTTTAAGAACTCGCGATAATTCGCCATGTCAATATCCAAATGCGTACAGTCCGCGCACAGACCCGTATGCAGACGCGCCGCGCACCGCGGGCCTAAATCGCGTCCGATATTCGTCGCGCCGATCAAGAACGCCTCCGGCTTCAAATCCTGAATCACATCGCAAATCACTTTCGCGTAAGCGTCGGTATTATATACGGCCAATAAATCATCTTCGCAGACGTAAACTTTATCGGCGCCATAGCCGCCTAATTCCTTGGCGACGCTTTCAATCCCCTTGCCGCCGAGCAATAAGCCGCATAAATTCACGCCCAGTTCGTTGGCCAGATCGCGGCCTTTCGAGATCAACTCAAAATCCGTGGGCATTAACTTTCCTTCGCGCTGTTCGCAGAATACCCATACATCTTTGAACGCGCCAATATCAGAACTATTAAAATCAGACATTCCGTCATGACCCCCTTGAGATTTTTAAATTAAAATTATTTAATAAATTATTTAATTAAATAATATGCTTGCTGACAAGAATATTGGCGAGATTCTCACAGGTGGATTTGTCATTGCCTTCCAGCATGACGCCCGCGCCCTTCTGCGGCGGCGTGAAAGAAGTCAAGATATTCGTCGGAGAACCGCTCAGGCCGATTGTCGTCTTGTCAATCAGGGGATCGTCTTTCAGAGCCTCATAATCCAGCGTTGTAAGCGGCTTGCTATACGCCTCAAATACGCCGGGGACGCTCATATAACGCGGCGTGTTTAATTCTTTGATACAAGTCAATAAACACGGCGTTTTGACGCGGATCGTCATATAGCCGTCTTCCAGCATACGCCGGACCGTGATCGTATCGCCTTCTTTATGAATATCCGCCGCGTAAGTGACCTGCGGCAAATGCAATTTTTCCGCGATTTGCGGGCCGACCTGCGCCGTGTCGCCGTCAATCGCCTGACGACCGCAGATCACTATATCATCTTTTTCGACGCCAATGCGATTAATCGCGGCGGCGATAATTTGCGACGTGGCGTAAGTGTCCGATCCGCCGAACTCACGGGCCGACACCAAATAAGCCTCATCCGCGCCCATGGCCAGCGCTTCGCGCAGCATATTGGCGGCGGGGGCGGGACCCATCGTCACGACGACGACTTTACAGCCCGTTTCGTCTTTGATTTTCAAAGCCGCTTCCAGCGCGTTCATATCGTCCGGATTGGTAATCGTCTGCATGGAGGCGCGGTCAAGCGTGCCGTCGGGATTGACGGCCACTTTGCCGGACGTGTCGGGAACCTGCTTGATAGAAACAATAATTTTCATGATAATATTTCCGCCTCCAGTATTATTTCACGCCCAAACGGCTCGCGATGACCATGCGCTGGACTTCAGACGTACCCTCGTAGATTTCCGTGATTTTCGCGTCCCGCATCATGCGTTCGACGGGATATTCACGCGTGTAGCCGTAGCCGCCGAACAACTGTACGGCGCGGCGCGTGACATCCGACGCCGCTTCCGCCGCGAATAATTTCGCCATCGACGCGTCAATCGAATAATCCTCATGCAGCTGCTTTTTCTGCGCGGCGGCGTATACTAAATACTGCGCGGCCTGCATACGGGTGTGCATATCGGCCAATTGGAACTGCGTGTTCTGGAACTGGCTCAGACGCCGTCCAAATTGCACGCGTTCTTTCGTATATTTAATCGCCTCGTCAACCGCGCCTTCGCCGAGTCCAAGCGCCTGCGCCGCGATTCCGATGCGTCCGCCGTCCAGCGTCTGCATGGCGATTTTAAATCCGCGTCCCTCACGGCCTAATAAATTTTCTTTCGGGACAATGCAGTCCTCAAAAATCAAATCGCACGTTGAAGATCCGCGAATGCCCATTTTCTTTTCATGCTTGCCCGTTGAGAATCCCGGAAAGCTCTTTTCAACGATAAACGCCGAAATGCCGTGATTGCCTTTTGATTTATCCGTCATGGCGAATACAACAAACGTATCGGCGACATTGCCGTTTGTGATAAAGCATTTCGAGCCGTTTAACACATAATGATCGCCGTCTAATACAGCC
>CAJOQY010000089.1 GCA_905236835.1 uncultured Oscillibacter sp.
AGCGGACGACGGAATGGCGACGACTTTAGTTTTATTATTTTTCGCTTTCAGACCGACCGCCAAGCAGGCGCCGAACTGGGCGAAGTTCGCCGCCGACGCGATCGGCATCCAAGTATTTAATCCCACGGAAGAAAGCATACTGGCTTCTATTACGTTATACATATGGTGCAAGCCCATAACGACCGTGGCGGGATAGACGGCGCCCATGACCATCGCGCCAATGGGGTTATGCACGATCACTTGCGCGACGTTTAAAACGACGGTTTCCAAAGCCGAGAAAATCGGCCCGATAATCGTGAAAGTTAAAAGCGCCGTGACCAGAACCGTGCAGAGCGGCGTGACGAATAAATCAATCATTTCCGGCACATGTTTATGCAGCCATTTCTCCCACTGGCACATGAACCACACGGAAATCACGACCGGGATGACGTGGCCCTGATAGCCTAATTGATTGATTTGCAACAGCGAATAATTATCCGTGATTTTAATATGCCCGAATAAATACCAGACATCATAGCCGTTGGCGGCGTTCCAGCCGTTTGTTAAGGCCGAGTGAATCATAAGCAGACCCACAACGGCGCCGAGGAACAAGTTCCCGCCGAATACGCGGGCGGCGGAGATCGCGACAATAACCGGTAAGTAAGCGAACGCGGTATTGGCTACCATGTCCAAGAATCCATACCAATCAGTATCGGCGAAGCCGAGGCCGGGGATTTTGCCGAGCGCTTCCACAAGGCCCATCATCAGGCCGGAGGCGACGATTGCGGGGAGAATGGGAACGAACACGTCGCCGAGGGCTTTGACCATGCGCATGGGCAGAGGCTGCTGCGCGGCGGCGGCGGCTTTGACATCTTCCTTGCTGGCGGCGGTCAAACCGGTAATGGCAAGAAATTCGTCATAGACTTTGTTGACTGTGCCGGTGCCGATGATTAATTGAAGCTGTCCGGCGTTGGTGAACACGCCTTTGACGCCTTCCACTTCCTCAAGGGCCTTCATGTCCATTTTGTTGTTGTCCGCGATGACGAGGCGCAGACGGGTGGCGCAGTGCGCGGCGCTGACGACGTTATCCTTGCCGCCAAGATGGCTGAATATCTCTTCAGCGCACTTCCGATAATCTAAAGCCATGTCTCACTCTCCCTTTCTTGAATCCGTTGGCCTGATGTGATTTTTCGCGCGCCCTCCGGCGCGTGTTCCTGAAACCGATTTCAGGAACAATTCAGCTTTTACATTGTAAACTTTTTTTGAATTTTTGTAAAGTCAGCGTTTTAGATAAACATTCATATTCCGCCTTGTGCAATGCGCCGATTTCCGCGAACGCTTGATAAATTCCCGGATAAATTCCCGTTTGAATATCGCGTAATATATTTACGCGAACGCGTGATGATAATTGATCAATCCCAATTGCTCAAACGCTCTGGCCAAGCCGTCTTTGTCCACGTCGCCGCAGATTAAATCCGCGCGTTTTTTTAATTTCCGGCTCCCGTTGCCCATGCAAACGCCGATTCCGGCTGTCTCTATCATTTGAAGATCATTCATGCTGTCGCCGAATCCGATGGCGTCTTTTAAATCCGCGCCGAGATATTCGCAAACGCGCCGGATTCCCTGTCCCTTGTCAAAATCCCGGTTGATTAACTCCCCATTGATTAAGCCAAGCAAAAAATCCTGTAAAACAAACTGATAATGATTTTTCAAAATTCTTCGGGCGCGGCGCAGATTCCATTTGCGCAGGCATAAAAAAGAAATTTTATAAATCGGCCTTCCGTCATAGCGGCTCATGGGAACCACGCCAAGATCCTCCTCCAAGGCCCGCCGCCATCTTAACAATTCGCTGTTTAATTTTCCGGGCAGTTTCATACTTAAAAGCCGGTCCGCCCGCTGATCGCCGAAACTGGCGTCTTTGGCTTCCATGATACAGAAAATGCTCCGGCTCTTCATCGCGTCCATGACGTGATCCCGTTCGTCGTCGCTCATGGGCCTGTCGTATAATATATCATTGCCGCAGGTGATATAGCTCCCGGCGCAGTTGATCGACCCGTCGAAATCGTATTGAAACAGCGGCGCGGTCATGGCCGGGTTGCGGCCCGTGCATAAAAACACTTTATGTCCGTTTGCCCGCGCCGCCTGAATCGCTTTCAGCGCGCTGTCCGGGGGGATATTGCTTCCCGGCGGCACAAGCGTCCCGTCCACATCCAGAAAAATTAATTTTTTATTTCGCTCTTCCATGTTTTCCCTGTTTTCCGCGCGTCCCGCGCGCGATATTTTATATTATATTATTTTATATTTTTATATAATTTATATAATTATATTATATTTATATGCTCTCCCGGTCTATAATCGTATAGCCAAGCATAATCTGCGCGGGCGCGGCGTCGGGACGCGCGAGCAGTCGCAATAAAATTGACGCCGCCATCCGTCCGCAGCGGATTTGATCCAATCTTGCCACCGTCAGGCGCGGAATAGATACCAGATCCGCCCAGTCGTCTCCCACGCCCGCGACGCTGACATCGCCGGGAACGACCCGCCCGCATTCCCGTAAGGCGAGGATCGCCCCCTGCGCGATGGTATCCGTGGCGCACAATACGCCGTCCGTGTCCGGAAAGCTCTCCAGCATTTCTTTCATGCGCTGATACCCGCTTTCCCATGTAAAATCCGCCACGGCCACCGGCATTTCCTCCGCGTTGTGTCCGGCGGCGTATAACGCGTCCTGCGCGCCGCGCAAGCGTTCCTGTCCGACGGCTACGTCATCTTCGTCCACGCCAATATAGCATATTTTCCGCCGTCCCCGTAAAATCAATCTTCCGGCCAGTTCTTTCATGGCGTGATAATCATCATGAAACACACAGTGAAAGCCCGTCAGATTCTGCCCCGTAATGACCAGCGGCACGGGATAATCCCGATAAAATTCCAACAGCGCCTTCGGAACGGCGCGCGCCATGTGAATCACGCCCGACACATGAAACGCGTTTAATAATTCCAGATATTTCATTTCCCGTTCCGGATTCAAATCCGTACTGCCCAGCACCGGCAGATAGCCCTCTTCCGACAATACTTCCTCGATTCCCGCCGTCACCTGACTGACCGTCTCCGAGTGTATTCTTGGCACGACAACGCCGACTTGTTTTAATTTCCCGGTCCGGAGCGTATGCGCGGCCTGATTGGGGTAATAGCCTGTCCGTTCAATCACGGCCCGGATCGCGGCGCGTTTGCCTTGGCTCAACGGCCCGCCGTTCAAATACCGGCTGACTGACGCGGGCGATACCCCCGCCATTTGCGCCACTTCCCGAAGCGTCATTGAACTTCCCCCCTTTCCGGCTTATGCTTTCTTTAATATATCAAATATCAAATTCAAAATATCAAGTCCCGCCTCTGTCCCCCTCTCCTGATTCAGGAAAGGGGGAGCGCGATGGGAAAAATTTTCCTTCCTGATCTCCCCTCCCCTTTTTGAGAAGGGGAGATGCCCGAAAGTGATGATTATACTCTCCCGTACAGCCACGCGAAGCCGTAACCCGGCAATATAATTTTATGCGCGTCGCGGTCTTTGCCGGTTAATAAATCTTGATATTTTTCCGGTTCGCTCAAACGCGCCGTCTGTTCGGAATTAGAGAAATTAAACAGCGCCAGCAATTTCCGGCCCCGGTAATATCTGCCGATGGCCAATACATGATCGTTTGACGCGTCCATGGTCCAGACATCCGCGTCCGCGTCGAATACCGGCGTATCCGCCCGGATTTGCTCAATC
>CAJOQY010000090.1 GCA_905236835.1 uncultured Oscillibacter sp.
CATCTCCGCGTAAAATCCCGGATGTTATTTTTTTATTTTATAAGTTATTTATAACTAACTATCGGAAAGGAGAGAGAAGATTTGCGTAATGATCATATATGGCGCGGGGCGGCGGCTTTTCTGATGGCCGTGACGCTGATTTCCGGCGCGGCGGCGATTCCGAAGGCGCGGACCGTCGACGCGGCTGACGCGCGGGAAACAGGCGCGGCGATTTTGGAAGCGTCGGACGGCGCGGCGATTTTGATTGATAATCAAGAGGTATCCGGAAGCGCCGCGATTGCCGCCGGAACGCATTCTATCTCGGCGCGCGCGGACGGCGATATAATTTGTATCGCCGTCTATGAGAATCAGAAGTTTCAAACGGTCGGGATCAATCAGGCGTCGATTTCGTATGATTTCCCGGAGCGCGGGGCGGAAATCGCGCTGTTTTGTCTGGATGAGCGTTTTCGTCCGTTGAGAAAAGCGGTCCGGGTATCACAGCGGGAAGCGTCGGTAAAATTATTATACAGCGGCCAAGCCTATTGTTATCCGGACGAGTACGAGGATTTTAATCAATATATCGTGCGTCTGAAAGTCGTCACGACGAAAGACGGGGAAATCACGGGGATTCAGGACATTGAGGGTTATAATTTAAACGGCAAGACGACAAGCGCCAGCAATCGTGACTATCTGGGCAGGGCGGCGGCTGAGATTCCGGGGAAAATTATCGCCCGGCAGTCAGCGGACGGCATTGACGCGGTATCCGGCGCGACCTGCGCTTCCGAGGCGATTATCAACGCGGTCAAACAGGCGCTGAAAACCACGCCGGAGGAAATCGCGGATGAGGACGAAAACCCGGGCGGGGATGATGAGATGATCCCTGACGGCGTTTACGCGGGAAGCGCGCAATGTCTGACGAAAAATATAAATTATATCATTGATTTAACTGTCACGGTGGAAAACGGCGTTATAAAAAATATCATTAATCAAACGTTTGATACGCCGATGTCGACGAAAGATAAAGAATTATATCAAACGGCGTGGGAGAATTTATCCGGGAAAATCGCGGGACTGAACGCGAATGATATAAAAAATAAGAAAATTAATCTTGACGCGGTATCCGGCGCGACGGTTTCCTCGGCGGGGATCGCGGACGCGGTCCGGGACGCGCTGGAATCGCGGGAAGCCGTCAAAGCCGTCACGGGCGAACGATACGCGCCGGAGGGGATTTCGTTATATGCCCGCGTCTATCCCGTTGTGACGGTGGAAAACGGGAAAATCACGGGGATTCAAGTCGTACCCGTATCGGATAATGACGAGGAATTGAAATTACTGGAAGAATTCGCGGGAGAGATTATCAAAAAACAAAGCGTGACGGGGCTTGCGTATCCGGATAAGATACAAGACGACGCGTTCGAGACGGCGAATTTGATTGATCAGATTTTATATGGAAAGGGGGTATTGAAATAACATGAGCGGCAAAAAAATCACGCGGCGCGAATTTGTGCGCGATGGATTATACGCCCTGTTTGGCGTCACGGCGGCGGGGATATTGGGAAAAAATATTTTGCCGCCGGACACGGCGCGGGCGGCGGATGATATTCCCGGCGCGGCGCGGGATATAAACGCGGCGGATATGACGCGATTGGCGCAAGATACGGCGGCGCTGGCGGCGGACAGCAATCTTGACACGACAAGTTTGTCTATCACAAGAGATATGTCAAAATGTATCGGCTGTGGGAAATGCGTGGAAATCTGCTCCGGGCGTCAGGGACTGGATATATTAAAACTTGCCGAAAGCGGCGGGAAAACGGTTTCGGCGTTGAAATACGGGGAAAATTTGTCAAAAAGCAAGTGCATAGGCTGTGGACAGTGCGCCCGTCATTGTCCGTCGGGGGCGATTGCCGTGAAAGACGGATTGGCGCAAGTCAATCAGGCTCTGCGGGATGAGAAATATAAATATATCGTCTGGCAGTTCGCGCCGTCGGCGCAGCATATCATTGGCGAGGAATTCCGGGAACTGACGGGAAAAGATATGTCGCGCAAAATCGCGGCGGCGGTGAAAGAATTAGGCGAAAAAAATCTTGTATACAGTACGGATTTCGGCGCGGACATTACGATTATGGAAGAAGCGACGGAATTTGTGAAAGAATTTCAGGCCGGGAATATCCGCGCGGACAAGCCGTTTATGACATCCTGCTGTCCGGGCTGGATTAATTACGTCGAGTTAAATTATCCGGAGATCATTCCGTGTCTGTCGTCGTGCAAATCGCCCATGGAAATGCTTGGAAGTTTGATCAAAAGCTATCTGCCGGTAAAAATGAACGTCAAGGCGTCGGAGATATTTCATATTGCCGTCATGCCGTGTACGGCGAAGAAATACGAGCGCGCCCGCGGTGAAATGACGACGGACGGCGTTCCAAGCGTTGACGCGGTTCTGACCGTGATGGAATTTAAAAATCTGATGGTCTCGAAAGGGATTGATTTAAGTTCTCTGGCGGACGCGGATTATGATCATTTATTCAACGGCACGAGCGGCGCGGGACGGATTTTCGGCGCGACGGGCGGCGTCTGTGAGGCGGCGATGCGGACGGCGTATTATTTCATCGCCAATCAGGAGCCGCCGGAAATCGTGTTTCAGGATTTGCGCGGGAGTAATCAGATCAAAACGGCGGAATTAAATATTAATAATTTAAAAATCCGGGCTTGCGTGGTCAATGGCATAGCGAATATCAAGCCGATTATCGAGAGTATTCAAAATCATAAATGCGAATATGATTTTATAGAAGTCATGGCGTGCCGGGGCGGATGTTCGGGCGGCGGCGGGACGCCGGTTCTGTTCGCGGATGAGGGCGTCCGGCATCGCGGATTGTATCAATACGACGCGGACAGTCAAATCCGTTCCAGCCATCATAATTTGACGCTGGACGGCATTTATCAAAGCTATTTAAATTTCCCCGGTTCGGAACGCTCGGAAGAATTACTGCATACCAGTTACAACGCGTCAAGGGCGTGAAATATAAAATTTATATAAAAATTCCCCAGCCGGTTTAAAATCAAAAAAGCGGCGGGGAATTTGTTATAAAAATTTTGAATTTGAATTTAAATTTGAAATTGAATCCTGAATCCAGCGATCCAGAAAGGCCAGTTCCTCTTGCGTATGAAACCAATGTCCGCCGTCTTTCATGATTGTAAGATTCGCGCCGGTTTGCGTCGCGAATGACCGGATAATATTGATAGACTGCAAATGATCGTTCGCGCCGTATAGAATCAGCGTCGGAATGTCCCATGAAACCGGATGTGTCCGAACCCATGAGAGATAATCCCATGATAATACTTCGCCAAAAGCGGTTTTGATTACGCCTTTTTCCATCAATTCGCGTTCTGATATGCCCGCCCATTGAAGCGTATTTAAAATCAGCTTTTCCATGTTCACGACGGGAGAAATCAGATATGCCCTCGCAATCTTTTTATCATTCAGCGCGTGCATGGCGAAGAACGCGCCGAGACTGTTCGCGATAATGATGATATTATCATGTCCCATGCTGAATGAATCCCAAAAAAGACGAAATTCCTCCCGCGCGTCCCATGGCGTTTGCGCGTGATAATCCAGCCCCACAAGATCATATTCCGGGAAAAGCGGCCTGTAACGCTCCGCTTCTTCCGCCGTTCCGCCTTTGCCGTGGATATAAATCAAGCCTTTTTTCATATTAAACGATTAGTCCTCCGCAAATTCCGCTCCCCAATCGGGAAACGCCCGGTCCCTGATACCTGATAAAGGGCGGGGACAGGGGATGAGATTCCGAAAGATTACAAATTATTACAAATTAGAAACAAATTAGAAATACCTCTTGCAATCGCTTTTTGATTGTGTTATAATGCCCCACAGGAAACATGAAGAGCGGCAGGCACAGGTATGAGGGTACCCGTTGCCCTACGCCGAGTGACATAGTGCAAATTCCAAGGCACACTCAACGCAGTGGATTGATCCACACCGCGGGATTATTATACCCATTCGCCCTCCCGTTTGCAAGCCGAGTGTCAGTACGCCCGATGATTTTTCCGGATTTCATTCGCTTTATTGATTCAATAAAGTTTCCGGTTTTCTTCCTTTCTCAAAAATTCTCCGGCGTATGCGA
>CAJOQY010000091.1 GCA_905236835.1 uncultured Oscillibacter sp.
CAATCGGACCCTGTTCGCCAACGGGACCCTGTTCGCCTACGGGACCCTGTTCGCCTACGGGACCTTGTTCGCCTACGGGACCTTGCGGACCCATCGGGCCTTGCGGACCAATCGGACCTTGCGGACCCATAGGCCCCTGCGGTCCTTCCGGACCTTCTATTCCCTCTGGACCGGACGGTCCCGGACGACCCGGACGCCCCGCCGGACCTTGCGGTCCCATCGGCCCCGGAGGACCCGGAGGTCCCGGAGGGCCGGGCGGCCCCGGCAAACAACAGCATCTCGCGTCGGAATAATCTCCCATGCGATAACGGTTAAAATTATCTTCAGGACGGGATGTTTTTTGCGCCATGTCTTGGTATCCCTCCCATAAAATTTAAAAATAAGCTCGGCGCGTTTCGCGCCTGTTCTATCTTATGCGCGGGACCGCGCCGACGCCACAAAAGATGACAGGTCAGAAATCAAAATAAAAAATTTCCGGAAACGGCTGTATGCCGTCCCGGAATTGCGATATATTATATTTTATTCGTCTAATTTTAAGACCGCTAAAAACGCCTCTGTGGGAATCTGGACGCTTCCCAGACTGCGCATTTTCTTTTTGCCTTCTTTTTGTTTCTCTAATAATTTCTTTTTGCGCGTAATATCGCCGCCGTAGCATTTCGCCAAAACGTCTTTGCGCATGGCCTTGACCGTCTCGCGCGCGATAATGCGTCCGCCAATCGCCGCCTGTACCGGGACTTCAAATAATTGACGCGGGATATTTTCTTTTAATTTTTCGCACAACTTCCGCGCCCTCGGATACGCTTTGTCTTTATGCGCGATAAAACTCAGCGCGTCCACCTGTTCGCCGTTTAATAATAAATTCACTTTCACAAGTTCGCTCGGCCTATATCCGGATAATTCATAATCCAATGACGCGTAACCTTTCGTGTTCGCTTTCAGCGTGTCGAAAAAGTCATATATAATTTCATTTAACGGCATTTCATAATGCAGTTCCACAAGCCGCGTGTCTAAATATTGCATATCGCGATATTCGCCCCGGCGGTCCTGACACATGGGCATAATATTTCCGACATAATCATTCGGCGTAATAATAGATACTTTTACATATGGCTCTTCCGCGTGTTCGATCACGCTCGGATCCGGGTAATTATGCGGATTGTCCACATAGATCATATTGCCATCCGTTTTCATGACCTGATAGATCACGGAAGGGAGCGTTGTGACCAGATCAAGATTAAATTCCCGCTCTAACCGCTCTTGAATCACTTCCATATGAAGCATACCCAGAAAGCCGCACCGGAAGCCGAAACCAAGCGCCGCCGAGGATTCCGGCTCAAATGATAATGACGCGTCGTTTAATTTTAATTTTTCCAGCGCGTCCCGCAGATCCGGATATTTGGACCCGTCCTCAGTATAAATGCCGCAATAAACCATAGGCTGTACGGGCCTGTAACCCGGCAAGGCCTCATCAGCGGGATTTTCCGCGTCCGTGACCGTATCGCCTACCCGCGTGTCCGCGACGTTTTTGATCGACGCCGTGAAATATCCCACTTCGCCCGCGCTCAGACTTTCGCAAGGCTCCAATCCCAATGGCAGTAAATATCCGCATTCGACAATTTGATAAACCGCGCCGGTAGCCATCATGCGGATCCGCTGTCCGCGCTTTAATTCGCCGTCCATGATTCTTAAATACACAATCACGCCGCGATAGCTGTCATATTGGCTGTCGAATATCAAGGCTTTTAATTTGCCGTCCGGATCGCCTTTCGGGGCCGGGATATTCTTGACAATATCTTCCAATACGGCGTCGATATTGATTCCCATTTTCGCGGAGATTTCCGGCGCGTCCATGGCGGGTAAGGCGATAATCTCTTCGACTTCCTGTTTGACCCGTTCCGGATCGGCGGCGGGCAGGTCGATTTTATTAATAACCGGCAGGATTTCCAGTTCATGCTCCATTGCCAGATAAGTATTGGCAAGCGTTTGGGCCTCCACGCCCTGCGTGGCGTCCACAACAAGCACGGCGCCCTCACACGCGGCGAGAGAGCGGGAGACTTCGTAATTAAAATCCACATGACCCGGCGTGTCGATTAAATTTAAATCATAATTTTTTCCGTCCGAGCCGTGATAGCGCAATCTGACGGCGCGGGCTTTAATTGTAATGCCGCGTTCGCGTTCCAGATCCATATTATCTAAAATCTGATCCGCCATTTGCCGGGCCTCCACGGCTTCGCATTTTTCCAACAGTCTGTCGGCGAGGGTGGATTTACCGTGGTCAATATGGGCGATAATTGAAAAATTACGAATATTTTCCTGATGATTATTTTTTTTATAATTCATGCGCGTTCCTCCAGCCGCTGTTCAGCGTTCCGGACGGCAAACGCGGCGAAACGCGATATAATATCAAGATATATCAAAATTAAGTAATTAAATAATTAAATACGCTTATTCCCCGTCCGGCTGTTCCGCCGTTTCCACCCGCATTTGGGGCAGGGATTCGAGAAATTTTAATTCTTTGGCGCATAATTCGCGGGCGGCGGCGATAAACTGCGCCATCTGTTGGCGGCCCTGCCGCATACGCTCTTCCAGTTCCAAGACTTCTTTGCGCGCCGCTCCGGAGCGCGCCAACGCCTCATCGGCGGCGTTATTCAGAATCTCATCCCGCCGCGCCTCCGCGTCTTGGACAATATCATCCGCCATGCGCTGAGCGGTCAGGAGCGTGGCGCGCATGGATTCCTCCGTGGCGCGGTATTCCTCCACTTTTTCCACCATGACTTTCATTTTGGCTTTCAGCGCCGCGTTTTCTTTATATAGCGTCGTATAATCGTCTGTCAGTTCGTCCAGAAACTCGTCCACCATGGCCATATTATAGCCGTTGAAGGTCGCTTTGGTAAACGCGTGTGTCGATACTTCCTGCGGTGTCAGCATGACGCGATCTCCCTCTCTTTATCATAAAATATTCATCATAAATATTATAAAATTATAAATTAAAAATACAGGCCGCTGTTTTCCAGTTCGTCGATCAAATCGCCTTCTATATCCACATGATACGGCGTAATTAAATAAGTATCGACGGCGATTTTTTTGATTTTGCCCTCTCCGGCATAGGCCACGCCGGACAGAAAATCCACCAGCCGTTTGGCGGCTTCCTTTTCCGTCGATTCCAGATTTAAAACAACCGTGCGTCTTTCTTTCAAATGATCGGCGATTTCCGGCGCGTTTTCAAAGCGTTCCGGCTTAACCAGCACAACGCGCAGTTGCGACGCGGCGTGAAGGCTGACGACTTTCCCGCGCCGTTCTTCCAAGCGGGGACGACGGTCCTCAAGGGTGTCTTTTTCCTCCTCGTATTCCTCAGCTATGTCATCCTCATCCGCGTAGGGATGCGCCAGCTTTTTCAGCTCATCGAGAAAACTCATCGGAATATACGCCTCCTGTCATGTTCCGGGTAAAATCTTTATTTCTCCAGATTCGCCGGAATATAAAATATAAACATAAAATTTATATTTTATATTTATATCTCATTAATTTTTATAATATAATTAATTTTTTATATATTTCCGTAATCGCGCGCGCCGAAAATTGACGTACCCACGCGGACCATATTGGCTCCGGCGCGGATCGCGTCCTCAAAATCGCCGCTCATGCCCATGGACAGAATACGCCATCTATTATGAAACAAATTTTGTCCAATGTCAACATAAAGCGCGTAAACTTTGTCAAAATAACGCCGATTTTCTTCCGGCGTGGCGTCAAACGGCGGAATCGCCATCAATCCCCGGACATCAATACGCGGCAGCGACAGGGCCAGTTCCGCCCCGGCATATAAATCTTTGGGCAAAAATCCGCTTTTCGCGCTCTCTTCCCCGATATTGACTTCCAGCAGAACCGGCTGGACAAAGCCGGTTTCCGGTTTGACGATTTCCGGCGTTTCGGATTCACGCAGGGCGGCGGCCTTTTCGATTTCTTTCAAAAGCGCGTCCGATCCGACGGACTGAATTAAAGCGACTTCGCCTGTCACGACTTGTTTGACTTTATTGCGCTGTAAATGCCCGATAAAATGCAGATCAACGCCGTCATAAGCGTGTTGAGAGATTTTTTGCCGCATTTCCTGAACCCGGTTTTCGCCGAGCGCGTCGATTCCGGCGGCGACGGCCTCCCGGCACGCGGCGGCGTCCGTCGTCTTGCTCGCGCCGATTAATATTATATCCTCTCCGCGTTTTCCAACGGATCGCGCGGCGTTGTCCATTCGTTCCCGAATCCGCGCGATATTATCCGCCACTGACATGGCTGTTTCCGTCCTTTCCGTGAAAATTAATTTTAATTTTAAATTTTAATTATTGCCGTCAATCACTTTCCGGTCATATAAATTTTCGCCGTGTACGATCACCTCATCGCCGCGCCGCAGA
>CAJOQY010000092.1 GCA_905236835.1 uncultured Oscillibacter sp.
CCGCCAGTAATTGATCGAGTATGCCGATGGTTCCCAAAACCGGAACGCTTTCTCTTGCGGCGGCCTGTCTCAAAGCGCGGTCCCCGGTCAGCAGCGTGATTCTTCGGCATTTGGCGATTGCCAGCGCAATTCGGTCAAATATGGATAGTCTGAGATAAAGAACGCCAAAGCGCTCCGCCAGAAAAAATTCATCTTCCGTGATGTCCGTTGGAATCAAACCGTATGAAAGCAATTCCTCGCTGATTCCGGGCGGGGACAACAATTCATCTTCCAGCGCGTCACGGCTCATCAGATAAATATACGGAAGGCGGAACGGCAAATCCGCTTTTTGAATCGTGATGAAATCAATCCACACGTTTGTGTCACTGCTGATGTATCGCATGAATTACACCTCGCTGAAGTGACACCGCGCCATCACATGGTCATAAGAAGTTTTTAAGAGTTCCGCGCCGCGTTGCGCACTGATTTCATCCTCATTTACAGCGCGGTATACAAGCTGTTGGAAGAGCGTCGGTCGCTCGGATGCGATTCGGGAAGGCTCCGCCGTTCTCCAGCCATAAGCGGACGCCCGAATATAAAAATCCTTCGCCCGCGCCTTACTGATAATATGGCAGATTTCGGCTCTTTTTGCCAGCAACATCATGGAAATGCCGTATTTGGCGGCGGTCATGAGCATATCGCCGCTGATGGATGAACGATGAAAACCAAGTTCGCGTATGGCGTCCGCTTTTGGAAACAGAAACGCGCCGCTGATAGCTGTCGCGGTTTTTTCCACTTCGGTTTCGTCCGTATTTTCAGGCCAGACGAACATTAAATGCGCCAGTTCATGCGCGATGGTTGAGCGGTTGCGTTCAGCGGTCATATGAGGATTAAAAACGATATAAGGTCTGCCGTTGACAAAACCGTTCATGCCGGAAAATTTCGGGCTGTCAATATCGCACTCGCAAACCAGAACGCCCCTGTTTTCCAGTTTTCCGATTAAATCATCAACGGGTCCTTCCGGAGAAAAGTTAAGATGCTTCCGGAGCGCGGAGGCGTCTTTTTCAGTGTCGCCGGAAAACGCCAAAGCGCGACAGGCGGGGGCGTCGGGAAGAATATTTCCCCCAAGAATATCCACAACCGTCATGAAGCGGTTGAAATATTCTTCCGCGCTCTCCCGAATGTACGCCTGTTTATAATTGCTCAGAGACGCGTTTTTCCGAAATTCTCCGTGAGAAAATGTAATGTTTTGACTGTTCACGGCGAGAAAATCAGATACCCGGATATTCAGGGCGTCCGCCAGAGTTTTCATGGTCTCCATGCCGGGTTTGCGGTCGCCGCTTTCGTAATAAGTAATTGACATGGCGGAAACACCGGCTTTTTCCGCCAGTTCTTTTTTGGAAAGTCCGTTTTTCAGCCGGTAATATTTCAGATTTCGGCTAAACATTTCTTTCACCCCCTTGTTTATATTATACTCGATTTTCAGAAAAAGTAAACAGTAAATTTTCTCCATTCGACCAAATATCGCGAAAATTCCGAACAGAAGGCGAAATTCGTCTGTCTTTCAGACAAACAGGAGGTTTTAAATATGGACGCGAGAGATTCCCCCGCGCGGGAAAATATTCCCGGACAAGAAACGCCGCCGAAACTCAGGCGGGTACGCCGTCTGGATTGTATCCGCCTTGACGCCAAAGATTCAACGTATTTCACGGCGGAAGGGTATCTGGTGGATCACCCGATTCTGACATCCTGCGGAATATTTGAATATACCAATCCGGACGGAAGTACGCGCCGGGAATTGAGACTGCCCGAACACGTTTTCGCGCCAGCCAGTCTGAAAAGCTATCGCGGGAAGCCGGTGATTATTACGCATGACGCCGGGGCGATTGATAAAGACAACGTGGACCGGGAACAGATAGGGACGATTCTGTCAGACGGATACAAAGACGGCGATGATGTCCGCGCCGAAATCATCATCCACGACACGGATAAAATGAAAGACTGCGGGCTTCGGGAACTGTCGCTGGGATATAATCTGGATTTGATTGAAGAACCCGGCGTCTGGAACGGCGAACCTTACGACGCCATCCAGACAAATATTATGATCAATCATCTCGCTCTGGTAGCCAGCGCCCGCGCCGGTGAACAGGCCAGACTGAATATAGACGGCTCGGATGAGCCGGAACTCAAAGGAGGAAAAAAGTCCATGAACGAGGAAAGCAAAGTCAATCAGGATACCGGCCTGACCCCGGAGCAGATGGAGGAAGCCGTCGCTCTTTGGAAAGCGAAAAGGCCGCTGACGGCGAAAACGTCGAGCCAGTTACGCCGTCGGCAGAAGACGGCGATGACAATCCGGCCCCGGACAGTCCCGATTCCAACAAGCCCGCCGGTAACAGCGTGGAAGATAAGCTCGCCATGATAAAAGACCGCCGTGACCGGCGCGACGCCGACGGCGGACCCGCGGATCTTGACGGGGCCAAGAGCGTAATCGCCCAGCAGGATGAGGATTTGGATACCCTGACCGCCTGTCTGGAAACGCTTCTGGCGGATAAGGCGGCGAAAAAAGACGGGGCCGACTGTGAAAAGCGGGATTGTGACGAGAATCAGGACTGCGGGGATATTGACTGCAAAGACGGTTCCGACGATAAATCCCGGTCTATGAACGCCGATTCCGCCGATGAAATGATCCGCCAGCGGCTGAGTATCTGCCGTATCGGGGACAAGCTCCATATGGACGGACTGGAAGACAAGTCCATTATGGACGGCAAGAAAACGATTATCGCAAAAGTCCTGCCGGGAATCCGTCTGGACGGCAAAAGCAAAGCGTATGTGGACGCCTGTTATGATCTGGCGGTCAGCAAAGTCAATGAGCGCAAGGACGCGGATTATCAGCGCCGCCAAATGTCCGCCGGTCGGATTCAGGCGAATCAGCGCAATGACGGCAATAACGGAGTGAGCATGGCGTCCGCCGCGAGACAGCGGATGCTGGACCGTGAGGGAGGGAATCAGTAATGGCCGCTCAGTTAAAATATTCTTATACTACCCCGAAAGGCGCGCCCGGAGAGAAATTTGATATTTCGTTCGATGAAGTCGTCACCCGTATGAATCAGGAAGCGGAAGACGGTGTTCTGAAATTTGGCATGGCCGCCCAGACCGGCGACGTTCCCGGCGTCGGCATTAAAATTCCCGTTACCGGCGCGACCGCGAATGATATTGAAGGCATTGTCGTTCGAGCCGCCAACACGGAACGGGATATGCAAGGGCGTGTGATTGTCCGAAGCGGCGCGTCCGTCGGCGTTCTGCGCCGCGGCAAAGTATGGGGGCGGATCGCGTCTGACGCCCAGCCGGTCTACGGGCATACGGCGTATGTCGTGACGGACGGCGACGAATCCGGTTCTTTCACCAGCGCGAGCGCGGCGGCGAGCGTTTATATCAAATGCGCGTCCACTGAATCCGGCGCAAAAGAAGTTGTCACGGACGACACGGCGTCCCCGACTTCCGATCAGATTAAATTATCCGCCGTGACACCCGTACAGAACGGCTACGCTCCTGAAGTCGGCGATTATGTCGTTTATGTCGTATCCAAACAGATTCACGGCGCGACGCTGGACGCCGGTTTTAGATTCGGCAACGCGGCGGACATGGAAAACGGCGTCGCCGTCATTGAGATTCGATAACGCGGGAGGGAAACGAGAAATGGAAAAAGCGGTTAGATACAATCCGAATATGCCGTCTCCCGGTTATGACCGGGCGGATTATCAGGCTCTGATAAACTCGAACATTTCCCCGGCTCTGGCCGGAAACAAGGGAATGCGCTTCGACAGCGCGGAGGACGCCTCGGTGTTCTTCGCCCGCGAACTGGATTATATCAAATCCCGTTCTTATGATAAATTATACCCGGAATTTAACGCGCTGTCTCACTTTCCGATTACCCATGAAGTTCCGGAAGGCGCGGAGACAACGACGTATTACTCTTACGAGCGTGTCGGAATGGCGGAAGTCATCAGCAGTTACGCCACGGATTTGCCTCGCGCGGATGTGAACGGCGAACCCACGACCGCCATGATCCGTTCCATCGGCGCGAGTTACGGCTATTCCGTGCAGGATATGCGGGCCAGCCGTTTCGCCGGAAAATCTCTGGATGTCCGCAGAGCGGAAGCGGCGCGGTACGCCATTGACCGTACCATAAACGCCATCGCGTGGGCGGGCGACAAAAAGCATAAACTCATGGGAATGCTTTCTGATGATAATAATATCCCGCTGTATACCCTGAAAGTCAACGCAAGCGGCAAGACCGCGTGGGCGGATAAATCCGCGTCTGAAATCATGGATGATATTAACGGTATGTTCCAGTTTCAGGCGCGTTTGACGCAGGATGTGGAGCGGGCCGACACGCTGGCGCTGTCGTCCAGCAGTTATATTGACATCAGCACCCGGCAGGTTCCGAATACCGGTTTAACGGTCATGAAATTTATTTTGGAAAACGCGCCGTATCTGAAAGAAATCATCCCCTGCGCCGAATTGGGAGCCAATAACACAGAGACGAACCCTTACGGTCAGGATGTGGCTCTGTTATACACGAACAGCGCGGAAAAATTCAGTCTGGAAATCCCGATGGCGTTTTATCAATATCCGCTCCAGAATCGTAATCTGGAAGTGATTGTCCCCTGTGAGGCGCGGGCGGCTGGCATTATCCTGTATTATCCGCTGTCCGCCCTGATCGCGGTCGGAATCTGAGAGAGGATGATATAAATGGCGCTGAAAATCGAGAATATTTCGCCGGGAAAAGTGATCGGCATCGGTCCGGAAACGATTCTGCCCGGTGAAAGCAAAATTGTCCCGAAAGCATATGAAAACAATCCCGTTCTGTCTATATATGAGAAAAAAGGCTTTGCCCGCGTCACCAAAACCGAAACGGAGCAAGTTTCCGCCGCTGAAAACGCTGATACGCGGTCGGATGAAACCGACGCCGGAGAAGCGGCTGAGGCTCTCCGCAAGGCGCGGCTGTTGTCTCTGAAAGGCATCAGCGACGAGGAGCTTGGAAAGCTGGCGTTTGATTTGGGGATCAATCCGGCTGACTGTAAAAACAACGCCGACGTGCTGAAAAAAGTCAAGGCTGCCCTGAAAGCGTGAGGATATAATATGAACGCGCTTGAAATCTTCCGCATGGTGGCCGTTGAGTTTCAAAATATGCCCGATGAGGATATTATAGACGAAGGAACCGGCAAAGTTGTTACCCGCGGAATCCGGTCGTTTCTTGATCTGTACGCGGACCAAATTTCAAGAAAGCGTTTCGGCAAATCGTATGAGAAAGCGCTCGCGTATCTGACGGCGCACAAGTTGAAGATGAACGGATACGGGGAAAACAGTTTCAGCGGCAATATCGGAGACAGTCTCCGTGTCAGTTCTTATTCTGAGGGTGAGACATCCATTTCGTTCAGTACGGGACAGTCAACGAATTTGCAGGTGGACGCCGAATACGCCCTTACGGTTTACGGGCTGGAATTTTTGACGCTCAGGCGAAACGCGATTATTCCTATTATCAGCGCGGGGGAGGGACCGCCTTATGGCCGCCCGGATTATTGACCGCATTACCCCGGCAGGATGGCGTTTGGAACAACTGCTCCGGGATTTGGACAAAAAAGAAGTCAGAATTGGATTTCAGCGCGGCGACGCGTCGGATGAAAACGGCGTGGATATATGTGATATTGCCATGTGGAACGAGCTGGGGACTTCACGCGCCCCGGCTCGTCCTTTTATGCGCCAGACCGTGGACAATCACGAGGGCGAAGTCAACGCTTTGCTGGAACAGGCGCGGAAATCGCTTCTCAGCGGGGCCAGCGGCGAACAGGTATTGAAAGAAATCGGCCTGAAAGTCAAAGACATGATGCAAGCGGAAATCTTAAACGGCGGCTTTGTCCCGAACGCCGCTTCCACTGTCAGAAAAAAAGGCTCCAGTAAACCGTTGATTGATACGGGCGGAATGCGGCAGTCCGTGAATTATGTGATAAAAGCGAAAGGGGAGAGCGACGGATGAGATTTTTTAAGCGTCCGCGGGTCATACGGCGTTACTCCCGGCCTTCCAATATTCAGGGATATATGGTTATCCCGTATGAGGATATTACGCTTTTTATGGACGTACAGACGCTGGAAAACACGGCGCGGACAAAAGCGGACGGCACGGACGCCGTTCAACGTCTGAAAGCCTTCTGCGATGATGAAATTCTGACGGAAAATGAGCATACGCAGCAGAAAGCGGACCGGTTATGGTTTCAGGGGAAATGGTTCGACTGCCAGTCCAGCCGTCTCAGTGAGAATACGCCGCTTCGACATTGGACGGCGACTTTTGTGGAGTGTCTGGATCAGGACCCGCCTCCGGGAGAGGACGCGGCGGAATACGCCGGGGAAACGGAGGGAGACGCCGATGGCGCTTGATATGGTACGAAAGCGGCTGTATGAGCTTGCCGCTCGATTTTTCACCGGAGCGAGCGTCTTGTGGGCGGAACAGGTCAACACACAGGCGGCTTTGCCATATGTCACGATAAAAATCGGCGGCATTCGCCGAAGTACGCATATTGTATATGATCCGATTGCCGGTCCTTGTTACCATTGCGAAACTGTCGCGGAGTTTAATCTGTACACCGAGGGAAAGCCGCTTCCGGTCGGCGGCAAAGCGACCGGAAATTTTGTGAATACGGCGACATCAGATTTGATGGCGTTCGCCAATTTCATGGAGTCCCCCGGAGCGATTGATATTCTCAGCGATCCGCCTGTAAGCGCGCTGTTAAAAGGCGAAGTTCGGGATTTGTCATTTCTGGAGAATGACCGGAAACATCGGTATCGGGCGATGGCGGAATTTGATGTCGGCTTTGTCGAAAACGCCGACGGCTGGTACGGCGTTTTGGACGCGCCGCTTCCAAACGCCAGCGGCGGCGGTACGGATGCGATGGCTTCTGAAATTATTGAAATTATAGAAGAAGCGGAACTTGAAGAAATCACATGATTGGAGGAAATCAGTATGGCGCTGAGAAACAATCCGCTGGACGATATTGTCAAATGTAATGTTGAAATCATGGAACCCGCGTCGGATGACGCGGCGTTTAACAATATCTTGATTGTGGTCCCCGGTCCCGTTGCCGCCGGAACGCTGTCCACAGACAAGACCTTTTCCGTCTCCTCGGCGGATGATCTGCTGGATTACGGATATACGACCAGCGATACCGCGTATCTCGCGGCGGAAGCGGCGTTCGCGCAAAATCCGTCTCCGGACAAATTGTATTTTCGCGTCCGCTTGAAAGTTACGACCGGCAGCGGAGAGGGCGCGACCACAGAATACGAAGATATTAAAACCACCCTGTCCCGCGCCAATGGTGAAGCGAGTTTCTACGGAATCCATCTCGGCGAGTTCAGATCGCAAACCGACGTGGAGAATGCCGCCGCGTGGACGGAAGCGAACGAGAAAATTTTTGGATTTGAATACGCGAATATCAGTTCATGCCCGACGCGAAATTTCTCTTATTATCGAACATTCGGAATTTTTTCCGGTCAGGCGGACGGTTACGGAGCCGCTGTCAGCGACCAGCCGAAAGTCAACGAGTTCGCGGCTCTGGCGTGGATGGCGAAATGTTTTGGCTATAACCCCGGCTCTGAAACATGGCATTTGAAAAGCCTCGCGTCTATTGTTCCGTCTGTTCTCAGTTCGTCGGACAAAACCGCGTTGGAAGGAAATAATATTAACAGCTTTCTCCGGTACGCCGGAAGTAATGTTACCATAGGCGGAAAAATGCTTGCCGGGGAATGGATTGACGTAATCCGCTTCCGCGATTGGTTGAAGAACGCCTTGCAGGTTGCCGTGTTCAACGTCCTGAAAGCGAACCGAAAGGTCCCCTACACGGATGAGGGCATCGCCATGGTGCAGGGCGCGATGGAAACCACGCTCGCTTCCGGTCAGGCTGTCGGCGGTATCGCCGCGACTCAGTATGATGACGATGGAAATGAAATTCCCGGTTACACAGTCACGGTTCCGCGATCCGCCGATTTGACGGACGTTCAGCGCAAGTCCCGCAAATTGACCGGATGCAAGTATACGGCGCGGCTGGCGGGAGCGATCCATATTGTCGAGATCGACGGCTATTTGACGTTTTAAGGAGGTATAAAATATGTCATCGACTGTTCACAGCTATAATCCGAAGAAAGTCGCTTGCGCGCTGGGCAGTCATATTGTCACAGGTTTCGCGGATGACAGCATGATTGCCGTTGAATATAACGGTGACGGCGTTTCCCACGTTCAGGGCGCTGACGGCGAAATCGTCCGCAGTATCGACCCGTCTACCACCTACAGCCTGAAGCTCACGTTACAGCAGACTTCCGCGACCAACACCTATCTCCAGCAGATGTACGAGATGGACAAGGCATACGGCAACGCTGTGTTTAATGTCATTATCAAGGACCTCTGGGGAAACGACGAGTTCACGGCGTCAAACGCATGGGTTGTGAAACCGGCTTCTTTCGCGCGCGGCAAAACGCAGCAGAACAGGGAATGGGAACTGATGTGCGCGGACGGCGTGATTTCAGAAACGAAAGGATAAGACATGAAGCAGTTGGAACCCACTATCAAGAAAATAGGCGAAAACACGTTCGCCATTACGCCGTTTTCCGCGTTCCGCGCCGCCAATCTCACCGGAGAGCTTGCCTCTACGCTGGCTCCCCTCGCGGGCGCGTTCGCGCCTTTGCTGGGCAGCGCGTTTGACAACGGCGGCGATCAGGATTCCGGCAAGGGCCTGATGGATATTGACGCCGGAGAAGCCGCGAAAGCGATTTCATCCTGCGCCGGACTCAGCGGGGACAAGCTGGAGCTTCTGACGAAAAAGCTCTTGCTGGGCGGCCATATTGCAGTCGAGTTTGAGGAAGATGGGAAGCGGAAGAGGGAAAAACTGGACGCGGATATTGCGAATGAGTTATTCTGCGGAGAAGTGCAGGATATGTTCGTTTTGTGTTTCCATGTTATCCAGCTTAACTTCAACGGTTTTTTCAAGAGGCTCGCGCTCCAATCTGGCGGGGAAGCGTCAGCCACGAGTCAGGCGAGGCCGATATTGTAAAGTACGGCTCGTTTGATTACTCCCGCTTCGGGGAACTGGAACTTCGGATGTATTCTCTCATCAACGCTCAAAAGGCGTCCATGTTTGAGATGAAAAATGTCTACACGCTGGATGAAATGTTGAAGCTGTGGGCCTTGCACGACATGGAA
>CAJOQY010000093.1 GCA_905236835.1 uncultured Oscillibacter sp.
GGACGCCCTGACAGGCGATCTGCACGGATTGTTCTCCCGTCGCGCTGATACGGTAATTTTCGATGGCCGTATTATTCACCGTGGCGGTCCAGCCGTCAAACAGGCTTTTCGCGCCGCTTCTGAACACGGCCTCCACCAGCAGGCCGGATAAATTCACGGCTTCTCCCGGCGTATAATAAACCCGCGCCGGACGGTTGATAATTTTCAGGCTGGAAATATCCTCCACGGAGACGGTAAAGGAAAAACTTCTCCCGCCGGACGCGGTCGCGGTCACTGTCGCGCTTCCGGTATTCTGGCCGTAAAGCAGATTGCCGTTCCGGATTAAGACAATATTTTCGTCGCTGGATGACAGCGTCAAAATATCCGTGGCGTCCTCCGGCTCCGTGATCAGGCCGGGGGAAGAGGCCGTTCTCCGGGCAATCGTCACGGATTCGCTTCCGGATGACAGATAAATCCGTTGAATATGCTTGGTAATATCAATAAAATCCGCGTTGTTTTCTCTTGCCCATGTTTGCCCGTAACTCCCGGCGATGCCGCGGACGGTCATAGGCATGGCGTGATAAGAAAGCGCGTCGTTGCCGATGGCCGTGACGGTAAGCGGCAGGGTAATTCCCGAAAGCGCGCTGTCCTGATAGAACGCGTGATCCCGGATTTCCGTCACGCCTTTTGGGATCTCGATTTCCGCCAAAGCCGGGCAGTTGGCGAACGCGTAAGCGGGAATATAGGTAATCGCGGCGGGGAGTTTGACGCTCCGAAGCTCCGTATTGCCCTGAAACGCGTAAGAATCCATTGTGGCGACGCCGTTTGGAATTATAATTTCTTCCAGCGCCTCACAGCCCTGAAACGCGCGCTGGCCGATTAAATTTAATTTCGCGCTCAGGATAAGATTATTTAATTTTTTGCAGTCGTGAAACGCGTCCTGCTGAATTTGCGTAATCGTGTCGGGCATTGTGACGGATTCAAGCGTGTAGCATTCCTGAAACGTGCTGTTTCGGATAAATATCATGTTATTGGGGAGTTCGACGGAACGGAGCGCGATGCAGTACCGGAACATACTGGCGGGAAGATCAGACGCCCGGGCGGATAATTGGGCGGAAGTTAAATACATACAGTTTTGCATTAAACTGTTTCCGTAGCTCGTCACGCTGTCGGGAAACGCGATGGAAGTCAGACCGGCGTAATAAAACGCCCGCTCGCCGATGGCCGCCACGGAATCGGGAATGATAATATTTTTTAAATTCCGGCACTGGGAAAACGCGTTCGCGCCGATATTTTTGACTGTATCCGGGATTTCCATATGAGTAAGCCCCATGCACTGCGCGAACAGTCCGGCGGGAATCAGCGGGATATTATCGCCGAATATAATATTATCTAATTTCACGCAGCTTGCTTGAAATACCGGCGTTGTATTCTCCACGCCGCCGCCAAACGGCGTGTTCGCGGTGGTAAGCGTACTGGGGATATAAACGCTTTCCAGATTGATACAGCCGGTGAACGCCAGATTGCCAAGATTCGTCAAACCCTCCGGCAGTATCATTTCCGGCAGGGCTACGCAGTTCAAAAACGCCTGACTTCCAATGGACGCCAGACCTCGCGGAAGCGTCACGGATTTCAAAGCGGCGCAGACCTGAAACGCCTGACTCCCAATGGACGTAAGACCTTCCGGCAGTTCTATTTCGGGCAGGATCGTACAGCTTGCAAACGCGTTGTTCCCGATAGACGCCAATGTCCCCTCGGCGTCCGGGAACGTGACGGATGTCAACGCGACGCAGTTGAAAAAGGCGTTGTTGCCGATGGACGCCACAGTATTGGGGATTTCAATATTTTTTAAGCCAAAACAATTTTGAAACAGCGTCGCCGGAATCGCGGCGATATTTTCCCCGAATGTGATCTGATCCAGCGCGGGACAGCCGGGATTGGGCAAGACATTTAATCTGTCGCCGGATCCGAAAGGCGTTGTCGCGGTTGTCAGCGTACTTGGAATATGAATGCTTTTGAGCGCGGTGCAGTTGGAAAACGCGTTATTTCCCAGAGTAATCAGACCTTCCGACAGGGTGAGATTGGTCAGGGCGGTACAGCCGGAAAACGCGTTTTGTCCAATGGTCGCGATGCCTTCCGGCAGATGATTATCAGGCTCCGCGATATTGTCCGGCAAATCAATCATAGAAAGGGCGGTACAACCGGAAAAGGCGTTCGCCTCAATCGTGGTCAATTGCTGAATCGGCTCAGGGAACGTCACGGACCGCAGAGACGAACAGTTCGCGAAGGCGTATTGTTGAATCACGGTAACGCGATTCGGGATGGCGACGGTTTCCAAAGCCGAACAGCCCCGGAATAAGCTGTTTGGAATCTGAACAAGACTGTCGCCAAATATGACGGTTTTCAAATTATCACAGCCGGGAAACGGCGTGTTTGAGTTGACCGCGCTCAAACGGTTAGCGTTGCCGACCGTCTGACCTTCCGACGGATAAGATGGATAACCGTTCCAATTCGGATTGCGATCCCGCGTAAGAACCGGATAACGGAGGCCGTAGCGCATAATTTGCGCTTCCGGAATATTCGTATACATCAGCGAGCCGGGGATATAGACTTCCCGCAGAGACGTGCAGCCGCTGAACGCCTCGGCGGATAAATACACAAGGCTTTCCGGAAGATGAACGGACGTGATTTCCGTGTGATTGGCGAACGCGCCGCGATAAATGGCCGCCACGAGATATTCCGCCGGGGCGTCATCCCCTTTTTCAGACAAAGAACCGGGGACGCTCCGCAGTATTTGCGGCTCGGGCGTTCTTGTAATCGTATAGCCGACGACGGTCAGCGTATTATTGTCATTGATATAATAATAAACGCCCTGACACTCAAAACCATATACGCTGTTGTCCGTGTCCCGCAGGACGGTCATCTGCGCCGCCGCCAGAGACGCGTTGTCCGCCCGGGAATCCGAGTCGCCGCCGGGGATTTCCGGGATCGTCACGGCGTCCGCCGCTTCCGGGGAGACCGGATCAGCGTCCGGCGCTTCCGGGA
>CAJOQY010000094.1 GCA_905236835.1 uncultured Oscillibacter sp.
CGCCGCCAATACCCGGATTTTGGAAAATTTCGCCGTCCAGATCATCATATGGCCATCCCTCCCGTTTTATTTTTATTCCATTCGCTTTTAAAATATGCTATTATAATAAAATTATAATATTAAAAAATAAAATAAATTAAAAAAATAAAATAAAACGTCACGGGAGATGGCGGAAAATGAAAATCAAATCAGACCAAACGGAGCGGCTGGACAAAATTCTCGCGTCAACAGGCCGCTGGAGCCGAAAAGACGCGCGCGAGCTGATCAAATCCGGACGCGTGCGCGCCAATGACGCGATGATCAAAAATCCCGCGGAAAAGGTGAATATCAAGGCGGACGCCGTTTATATCGACGGCGAATTGATGGTTTATCGCCGCGAAGTCTGGATCATGCTCAACAAGCCCGCCGGATATTTGTCCGCCACGGAGGACGGGCGCGGCCCTGTCGTATTGGATTTGATTCCGCCGGAACCGCGCAAATTAAATCTTTTTCCGGTCGGACGGCTGGACAAGGATTCCGAGGGATTGTTATTATTGACCAACGACGGCCAGACGGCGCATCATTTGTTGTCGCCGAAATATCATGTGGAAAAAATATATTATATCCAAGTATCCGGCGTTTTGACGGAAGATGATATAAAAAAACTTCGATCCGGGGAAATCCGTCTGGACGGAAAGCCGTGTCTCCCGGCGGATTTGGAAATTTTAAATATTGGCGAAACGCGTGAAATAAAAAATCAGACGCCGTCTGACGGCCAAACGCGCGGGGCGTGGAGCGAGGCGCGATTGATTTTACGGGAGGGGCGTTATCATCAGGCCAAACGGATGCTCGCCGCGCTGGGAAAGCCGGTATTTTATCTCAAACGCCTACAAATGGGGAATATCAAGCTGGATCCGTCTCTGAAACCCGGCCAATTCCGGTATCTGACGGACGATGAAATCAACAGCCTGCGCGGATAAGGCGCGCCAAACGGCGTAAAAATCGCGACTCCGCGCGTTTGACAAAATTTTACAGGGAAAGGTTCATAAGTTTCACAAAAGAGACCTGTCTTTTTTGTGAAAAAGATAAAAAACCGCTTGCAATCCGGGAAAAATACCGGTATAATAAAGACGCTGACAAATCGCGGGACAGCGTCATCGCGGATGGAACACCCGCCCGGGAATTTGACAGCGTTTCGGGGAAATCCGCTTCTGTTGCCACAACCGCCAGAACAGGCCGGAAAAGAAGGAGGAATTGGATGTCCGGACGAATCTTTCAGAACGTGGTCCTGCAGCTCAAAGAGAACACGGATCATATTATTGGCGTCATAGACGGGGAAGGCAGCGTCATCGCCTGCAGCGAACTGCCCATGATCGGCCAGCGCTGGCCGGAATATGTCCCGCTGATTAACGGCGCGTCGGGGGGAGAAATCATTTTCGCCGACGGGAAAATTTTTAAAGCCCTTGGCGGCTGGGGCAGTCAGTTTGATTACGCCGCCTTTACATTCGGCGACAATGAGGTCAGCCGGACCGTGTGCGCGATGGCGACCGTCGCCCTTAACGCCGCCAAGACGTATTATGAGGAAAAGCACGACCGCGCGTCTTTTGTCAAAGACGTGATTTCGGATAATATTATGCTGGGGGATATTTACATCCGCGCCAAGGAATTAAGAGTAAACACGGATATTCCAAGAGGGGTGTTTGTCCTGCGCCCCGTCCGAAAAGGCGAGTCGATCCCGACGGATGTCGTGCAGACGCTGTTCCCGGACCGGCAGAATGATTTCGTCCTGTCCGTCGGCGAGGGCGACGTGGTATTGATCCATCAGATGCCGGAAAACGCCGGGCTGAAAGAACTGGATCGAATCGCGTCGTCTCTGGAAGAATCCCTGCGCATATCGGGGGAGAGTACGGTTGTGGTCGGCGTCGGGACAATCGCCGGACATTTGCGCGATTTGGCCAAGGCTTATAAAGAAGCGCAGATCGCCATTGAGGTCGGCAAAGTGTTTGACACGGAAAAATATGTGATTAATTACGAAAATCTGGGCATAGGCCGCCTGATTTATCAATTGCCAACGACATTATGTGAAATGTTCCTGCAGGAAGTGTTCAAGAAAAACCCGATTGACGCGCTGGAAAAAGAAACGCTTTTCACAATCCATAAATTTTTCGAGAATAATTTAAACGTATCCGAGACGGCGCGGAAATTATTCGTCCACCGCAACACGCTGGTATACCGCCTTGAAAAAATCAAAAAACTCACGGGACTGGACCTGCGGGAATTCGACGACGCCATTACATTTAAAGTCGCCCTGATGGTCAAAAAATATTTAACATCCAGAGGCATTGAGTCCTGATGATATTTTATATCAATATTTTTAATTTTTATATAATTTTTATAATATTTTGTTTTTCTCGCGTGAAAAATTCTATCAAAAATCCCGCGCGCGATCTTGACACCGGGAATCCAATCTGCTATTATAAACAATTACGCGGGCGGTTCCCGCGAATTTTGGCGCGTGTATATCGCTTTATATTGGTTTTTGCGGAATAATTTGATTTTATTCCGTCAAAAATATTCCGGTATCCCCGGAGCTTGATGAAAATATTTTAAAATATTTTTTAATCAGGCGAATCTCAGGAAATTTTTCAGGAAAGGAGAAGCGAGATTTATGCCTACTTTTAATCAGCTCGTGCGCAAGGGCCGCAAGGCGTCCACTTACAAGAGCAATTCCCCGGCTTTGCAGTTCGGCTTGAATACGCTCAAAACCCGGACAACGGATCTGCCGTCCCCCCAGAAACGCGGCGTATGCACCGCCGTCCGTACCGCGACGCCCAAAAAGCCAAACTCGGCTTTGCGGAAAATCGCCCGCGTGCGCCTGACAAACGGCTATGAGGTCACGGCCTACATTCCCGGCGTGGGTCACTCCCTGCAGGAACACTCCGTGGTCATGATCCGCG
>CAJOQY010000095.1 GCA_905236835.1 uncultured Oscillibacter sp.
GCGTCCGCCGCGGAGAATCCGGAAGCCGAAGGCGTACAGGAAGAAGAGAGCGTTATTGAGGATACGGACGCGGCGGATACGGAAGAAAGCGCGGAAAATCCGGAAGCGAATCCGGAGGAAGCGGAAACGGAGACGGTCGCGGAAGCGGACGCGAATCAGGAGAGCGCCGCGCCGGAAGATGATCCTGTCAGCACGGAGACCACGGCGGAGGACGCCGCCGCGAAAGCGTCACAGGACGACAGCGCCAACACGCGGAACGCGGAAACAAGCGAAGCGGAAAGCGTCTTTCCGGACGGGGGCGAACTGGGAAGCGTGATCAGCGATATTTTAAATACCGCGCTTGCCGGTTCCGGCGATGACGCGGACGCGGGCGATAACGGCGGTACGGACGCGGAAGAAAATATGACAACAGCCGCGCCGGCCTATGAGGCCGCGTTGACGCTTCCATCCGACGCCGCGCCGTTTTTCAGTCTGTTTGAACCCGTGGCGACGGACGACAGCGGCGCGTGGTACGAGTTTTCCCATGACGATTACGCCGCGATTCTGGAACAGCTGGACGGCGCGGGATTTGTCGGGAATGATATTCGTATCCCCCGGACAGATACGATTTATATTTTAGTCGAATCCTGACGGAATCAAATCCCCTCCCCTGTTTTCGGGAGAGGGGAGACGCGGCGCCGAACGGATGATTTTATTTTTTTATAAAATATAAATAGTTTTGAAAACTATATGATATAATATAAATATTAAAATAAATAATATAGAAAACCGGAGGTGGGAATCATGAAAAACAGGGAGAAGCGGCGGGAATTGATAAAAAAACGCAACGAACCGCCGATATTAACGCGCGGAGAGGAAATATTCAACGCCGTCAGCCACGGCGCGGGAATCCCGATGGCGATTGCCTGTATGATTATTTTATTAATCAGGTCCGATACGCCTTGGAAAATCGCGGCGTCGCTGGTATACGGCGTCAGTATGATTTTTATGATGTGCGCAAGCTGTTTATATCATGCCATGCCGACAGGATCAGGAGCCAAACGCGTATTCCGGAGATTTGATTACGCGTCGATTTATTTGTTAATCGGCGGGACATTCGCGCCGATTTTACTGGTATATCTGGGCGGAAAACCCGGAATCGCGCTGTTTTGCGTCCAATGGTGCGTGATTATAAACGGCGTGTGGATTGTGCTGGCGTTTGGTCCGGGCCGGTGGCGGTGGCTGCCGTTTTTGTTATATTTCACGCTCGGATGGAGCGGGCTGGGATTTATCAAATCTTTTCTGATTCACGCGCCGATGTTATTATGGTTTATTTTCATGGGCGGGCTGGCCTATACGCTCGGCATGATTCCGTTTGCGAGACGGCGCAAATATGATCACTGCGCGTGGCATATCTGCGTTTTGACCGGGGCCGTCCTGCACTGGCTGGGGATTTATACGCAGATTTATCAAAGATAAAATCAGGGATAAAACCAGCGTTGAAAACAGGGATGAAAATTTTATGAGAGATTGAATTTTAATTGTCGGAAATTCATATTTTTCACTTGACCTTGACAGGAAAATCCGGTAAAATAAAAACCGCCGTGACAAGTGATTCAATTGATTTTTTTATTTTATTATATTTCAACGCCCCGCGCTTGCTTTGGGGGCTATGGAAAGGCCGTAATCATCATGGAACTCACGAAACATCCCTACAAGACCCGACAGGGCGGCGCGACCGTGACAGTTTTTGTCCCGTATGACTGCAAAAATCACTGCCCTTTCTGCGTCAATAAAGAGGAATACGCGGATATGACCGGTTTTTCTCTAACGAAAATATGCGAGAGCATTCGCCGCATGGACGCCATCACGCCGTATTGCGATTTTGTGTTTACCGGCGGCGAACCGTTCGCGGATCCGGAATCGCTTCAAATCATGCTGGATCAGATTCCGAATACGCATAAAATTTATATTAATACCACGCTTCCCGTGTCGGAATGCCAATCGGAAGAGGATATTTTAAATTTCGCGCGGCGCAATCGGGATAAAATTACTTGCATTAATATTTCCCGGCATATGCAACATTATGTGGTGGAATCCAATGATAATTTGCTTGCGCGTCTGCCGGTGCCGTTCCGTGTGAACTGCGTGTTATATAAAAATTATCCGGCTCAGGGATTGATTCCCTATCTGGAACGCTTCCGGAAACTGCCGGGCGCGTCGATCCAGTTCCGGTTTGATTATACCCAGACCACGCCTGAAAATCTGTATGACGAACAGAATGATAAAATTTTACGCGATTTGAAAAAGATCGCGCGTTATACGGGGCTGGACGGCTGCCGTATGCGCTGCGGATTTCATTTTGATTACAAAGGCATGGAATTGACGTATCATAAGACATTGCCGTACTCGACCATTGTGGAACGCGATCCCATGGACGGCGTTGTATATGATATTTTATATGATATATTAATCAAGCAAAACGGCGATGTGCA
>CAJOQY010000096.1 GCA_905236835.1 uncultured Oscillibacter sp.
GTAGCGTCTGACCTGTCAGCGTGAAAGCATACTCGTGGAAGCGGGAATTTTCTCAATGCGGACATTTGTCCACATTTTGAGTAGCAGAAACTAATTGGAATATATCAAGGCGAAATCAAAATTCCGCTTCCGTGAAAAATCCGCCCGGAGAGCTTTGATCATTGATGATCGCGAAGTTTCTCCTGTCGGGACGCCGGAAAAATTTGAAATAATTCGTATATGCGCCGTCACGGAATTCTTTCAAAATCCGGATGAATATCTGAAAAACGCGGACGCGGTGATCACGCGCGTTCATGGCGGCGCGAGGGATCGAATTTTGCGCGAATGCGTCGAAAGGGAAATCGAGGTTTTTTTAATTCCGTCCGCTGAGGATATTCTTTTCAGCGGCGCGAAAGCCGTTCCGTTCGCGGGACAAACGGGACAAATCGCGTTAAAAATAAAAAATCCGCGCTTTTCGCGGTCTTTTCGCTTTGTGAAACGCTGTTTTGATGTAATCGCGTCCGCGTCGGCGCTGGTTATTTTATCCCCATTGATGGCGGTCATCGCGCTTGTGGTTCGCGCCGACGGCGGTCCGGCGATTTACCGTCAGGCGCGTCTCACCCGAGACGGCGTCGTCTTTCAGATTTTGAAATTCCGAAGCATGACGCCGGAGCGTGAAAATATAAATCAAGATATAAATTTATCAAACGCGCGGGGCGGCGTCCCGGATTGGACGCGGGTCACTCGCGTGGGACAGGTTTTGCGCAAATATCATATTGACGAACTGCCGCAGTTAATCAATATTTTTCGGGGGGACATGACTTTTGTGGGGCCGCGTCCCGAGCGGCCGGCGCTGGCGGCGGAATATGAAAGGCGTCTGCCGGAATTCGCGCTGCGATTAAACGTCAAAGCGGGATTGACCGGTTACGCGCAAATACGCGGCGGTTACGACACCCCGCCGGAACGGAAAATCTTAATGGATCTGTGGTACATCACACACGCGAATATTTTTATGGATATTAATATTCTGTTTTCCACGCTCTTCATGATTCTCAGGGGCGGCGACCCCGTATCCGAATCAGGCTGTTCCGTGAATTTGAATCATCGGGCGATTTTATATAAAAAGACAGGCCGCCGCGCGGTTTCGTATGAAAACGGAAACGGAAAAGAACTTGGAAAGGAAACGGCGGGACCGGGAGAGACATGAAAGTAATGATTGTCGCGACTGTGGGCGGTTTTCTGCCGCAATTTGAGACGCGAAACGTAAAAATTCTGCAAGAACTTGGATCGGAGGTCCATTACGCCGCGAATTTCCAAAATCCGGTGTATGATCTGGATCTGGACGCGCTTCACAAATCCGGCGTTATTACGCATGATCTGGACATTCAGAAATCGCCATTTAAGATTGGACGAAATTTGGGCGCCGTCCGGAAACTGCGTGATATTTTGCGCCGGGAAGCGATTGATTTGATTCACTGTCACACGCTGATGGGGTCTTTGACGGCGCGGCTGGCGGCGTTGTCCAGCGGTCGAAAGCCATATGTGATTTATACGACCCACGGCCTTTATTTTTACCGCGGCGCGCCGCCGTTCAACTGGCTTTTCGGGTATCCGCTCGAACGGATTCTGGCGCGTATTACGGACAAGATAATTACGATCAATCAGGAAGATCAGATACGCGCGGAAAAATTTCATCTGCGCGGAAACGGACGGATCAGCCGCATATACGGCGCCGGCGTGGACATGAATCGTTTTATAAAAAAACCGGGCCGCCGCGCCGCCGTCCGCGAGGAATTGGGGATTCCCCCGGACGCGTTTCATATCGTGACGGCGGCGGAACTGAATCGCAACAAAAATCACGGCGTGGTAATCCGCGCCGCCGCGAATCTGGGTGAGGATGTTTATTGCAGTATCTGCGGCAGGGGACCGGAAGAGGCGGCGCTCCGGCGTTTGATTCATGAACTCGGCGTGGAATCTCGCGTAAAACTGCTGGGTTATCGAAGCGATATGCCGGATATTTTACAGAGCGCGGACTGTTTCGCGTTTCCGTCGTTCCGTGAGGGGTTCGGCATCGCCGCCGCGGAGGCGCTGGCCTGTGAAGTTCCCGTCGTCGCCTCGGACAACCGGGGTACGCGGGAGTATATGCGAAACGGTTTAAACGGTTTAGTCTGTCGGGAAAACAGCGCGGCGGCGTTTCAGGAGGCTTTTCAAAAACTGCGCGCCGATCCGTCGTTTCTGGAATATTTAAAAAAAGGATGCAGGGAAAGTGTCCTTCCGTTCTCTTCCGATAATACGGAACGGATTATGCGGACGGTTTATGGAGAAATTTTTCATACGCTGGATAAAAAACGCGAATAAAATTCCGGCGGGGAGGCATAAATGGAAACGCTTCCGAAAGTATCCGTCATTATGGCGGTATATAATCAAATGGATCGGGACGCGCTCAATGACGCGGTTGATTCGATTTTGCGTCAAACGCTGAAAGATTTTGAGTTTATTATTTACGACGACGGCTCCGTGCCGGAGGCGGCTGAATATATCCGAAAGCAGAAAGAAAAAGACCCGCGCATTCGCGTATATGGCTGTGATAAAAATCACGGTTTAGGCTTTTCTCTGAACGTGTGCGCGGGGTTGACGCGGGGCAAATATGTAGCGCGGATGGACGCCGACGACTGGGCCGCGCCGGATCGTCTTGAAATTCAGTATCAGTTTCTGGAACGCGAGACGCAATATGACTGGTGCGGGTGCAACGCGTTTTTATTTGATAAAACGGACGTATGGGGCATACGGAAAATGCCTGAAAGTCCGGACGCGCGCGATTTTCTCCCGTTTTCGCCTTACATACACCCATCCGTGATGTATCGAAGGGAATTATTAAAACGCTTTCATTACAGCGCGGATGAGGAGACTTTGCGTTGTGAGGATTATGAAATTTTTATGCGTCTCCGTCAAAACGGCTTCCGGGGCTATAATATTCAAAAAGAACTGCTCTGGTTCCGGGAAGATCGGGACAGTTACCGCCGGAGAACGATTTTGTCCCGCTGGAACGAGACGAAACTGCGTTTTCGCGGTTTCATGCGTCTGGGGATTTTATTTCCCTTCGGCTGGTTTTACGCGTTGCGTCCGCTTCTGGCCGCCGCGCTGCCGGACCGCTTGATTATGGCGATCAAAAGGGGGACATATGGATACCGAATCCGTTCGACAGCGTCTCGAATTTTACAGGCGGATATTGTCCGGGAATCCGGCGTCGCTTACGGCGCTGGACCGCGTCAGATTCAGGCGCGACCGTTTGACTTTGGATGAGGAGCTTTATCTCCATGTTTGGGCCCCCGCCATAACGGACTTCGCCCTTTGGATACTGCGTCAGGCGCGGCGGGATCAGAAAGAGCGGGTCTATTTTCTGGCGCGGGACGCCTATCCGGTTTTTCTCGCGGCGTTGGAACTGCGCCGGGTATTTAATAATAATATAATTCCGGAATTGCGTTATTTGCGTGTCTCGCGTTTCGCGCTCCGTCTGCCGGAATACGCTTTACTGGGCGCGGACTGCGTGGAGCGGATTTGTACGGGCGGAATCGGCGTAACGCCGCGAAAGATTCTGGCGAGGAGCGGTTTGGACGAGGAAATTATTTTATCCGTCGCGGATGAGTTAAATCTCACGGATCAATTGGATCGGGAATTGCTTTATCCGGAAATTTTGGCGTTAAAAACGCCCCTGCGCAATTGCGCGGCTTTTATAAACGCCGTGGAGGAAAAATCCCGGGACGCGTTCGGAACGGCGATGGGCTATCTGGAACAGGAAGGATTGCTGGACGGGATTTCATACGCCGTCGCGGACAGCGGATGGATCGGGACGCAGCAGCAGACGCTGGAACGCCTGCTCAGAACCCGAAAAGCGGAATCGAGGCTGGACGGATATTATTTCGGCCTGTATGAAATCCCTCGCGGGGTTTCGTGGAAACAATATCGCGCTTTCTATTTCTCGCCTTTGCGGGATATAAACCGGAAAATCCGGTTCAGCAACTGTCTTTTTGAGGCCGTCTGTTCCGAATCGGGGGGCATGACGACAGGATATGATTATTATCAAAATCATAAAAAATTTATGCCTGTCACGGACAAGCCGAATCCCAACGCGGCGCGGCTGGATCGATACGCGTTCTTGATCCGGGAATACGCCCGCGAATACGCGGCGGCCTGTTTGGATTTTGATATAAAAAATATAAAAAAATCCTGTGTCCCGGAATTATTCGGCGCGTTCATGGGCAATCCGCGGCCATGGGAAGCGGAGGTTTTCGGCTCGCTTTTATTCAGCGACGATATGCTTGAACAGAGTTTGCGGGAAATCGCCGTGAATCTCTCGGAAAAAGAATTCAGAAACCTGCGTGTGATTCCCCGGCTGGCGATTACGCTGGGAATTTATAAAAGCCCTCTTCATGAAAGCGCGTGGCTGGAGGGCAGTATCGCGCGGAGCGGCATGAATCCGAGGAATATCAAAAACGCCCTGTTTCACGCCGGATTATATAAACGCGCCGTATATTTCAGAAAAATGGTAAATGGCTTATGCGAGAGAATTTTCACGCCCCGTTTGTAAATTTCGGACAATATTTATTCGTGATCCGGGAACTGACCGCCAGAGAATTAAAACGGAAATATGTCCGCTCTTATCTCGGCGTTCTCTGGAGTTTGTTGAACCCGCTTTTGAATATGCTGGTTATGACCATGATTTTCTCTTATATGTTCCGGAGAAATATCGTGAATTATCCGATTTATTATCTGACCGGAAATATTTTCTGGACGCTTTTCTATTCGGCGACGCAACAATCCATGTCGGCTCTGGTGGACAATCGGACTCTGTTAATGCGGGCGAAACTGCCCCGCCAGACGTTTGTGCTGTCACGGATTTACACGGCTCTGGTGAATTTTTTATACACCTGCGCCGCGTTCGCCCTGATTGTGTCCGTCTATGTGATCCGGGGAAAATTAATGCTTACATGGCATCTGCTTCTTTTGCCGATAGATATTTTATTTTCCCTGCTTTTCGCCATGGGGATCGGATACGCGCTTTCTATTATATACGTCTTTTTCGGCGATATTAAGCATTTATATTCAGTTCTTCTGACGCTTTGGATGTATCTTTCCGCTATTTTTTATCCGGTCAGCGCGTTGCCGGAATCTATGAGAAATATTATCGAATATAATCCCGTGTATGTTTCAATCTCATTCGCCCGGCGCGTTGTGATGGACGGAATGACGCCGGAGGCGTTCCTATGGCGTCGGCTTATTTTATACGGCGTTATCAGTTTCGCGGCGGGATGGTGGATTTTCGCGTCCAACGAGGGGAAAGTCATGCAGCGCGTGTAACGCGCGTTTGAATCAGATAAATTTATATAAATTTTATAATTTATATATACTGGAAAGGGGGGAGGGATATGAATCCCGCTTTTCCCGGCGACGCGCGAGCGATCCGGATTTCCGCGCCGGATGGGGAAGAACCGGCGATTTCCGTAAATCAGGATGAGGAAAAACCGGTGATTTCAATCAATCACGTTTCCATGATGTACCGCGTGACGACGCGGAGCGTATCGGGCGTGAAAGAATATTTGATCCAGCGTTTAAAAGGACAGATTCACTACCGGAATTTTTACGCCCTGCGCGATGTCAGCTTTGATGTCAAGCGTGGGGAAGTCATGGGCGTGATCGGGACGAACGGATCGGGGAAAAGCACATTGCTTCGCATTGTCGCGGGGTCATTGCGTCCCACACAGGGGGAAGTCCGCGTGGACCGGAGCAAATTGCAGATTTTAACGCTCGGAACCGGATTTGACATGGAACTGACCGCCCGCGAAAATATTTTTCTGAATGGCGCCATTATCGGATACAGCCGGAAATTTTTGGAAGAGCATTATGATGAAATCGTGGATTTCTCGGAACTGAAAGATTTTATGGAAGAAAAAGTGAAAAACTTTTCCTCCGGCATGGTTTCGCGTCTGGGATTTTCCATCGCCACAGCCGGGGACGCGGCGGATATTTTAATTCTGGATGAAGTCCTGAGCGTAGGCGACGAATTTTTCCGTAAGAAAAGCCTGAATCGCATTCAGGAAATGATTCATGGCGGCTCCACGGTTCTTCTGGTCTCGCATAATTTGAACACAATCAAACAGCACTGTTCCAGAACGGTCTGGATTGAAAAAGGCGAACTTCGCATGATCGGCGAACCGGCGGAAGTCTGCGGGGCCTATCAAAAAATGAATCTTTGATTTCGCGTCGGGAATGAATGAATAAGAATAAAAAAGCGTGTTTGATATTCCGTCGACGCGTCCTTGGAGGAACAATTTATGATTATCACCCGAACGCCGTTTCGTATCAGCTTCGCCGGGGGCGGGAGCGATATTCCGTCGTTTTATCAGCGCCACGGAGGCTGCGTGTTAAGTTCGACGATTAATAAATATATGTATATTTCCGTCCATCCGAGTTTCGGAAACGAGGAAATTGTGCTGAAATACTCCAAAACGGAGATTGTACGCGGCGCGGACGAAATTGAACATAAATATTTTCAGGACATTATGCGCCGTCTGAGACTGAGCGGGGTTGAGATCGTCTCGACGGCGGACGTGCCTTCCGGGACGGGGCTGGGTTCTTCCAGTTCTTTTACGGTTGGCGTCCTGCACGCTTTATATAGCTATAAAGGCAAATTTGTATCTAAAGAAAAGCTGGCGCGGGAAGCCTGCGAGATTGAAATTCAGGATCTTGGCAATCTGATCGGCAAGCAGGATCAATACGCCGCGGCTTACGGCGGTCTGAATTTCTATGAATTCAAGCCGGATGGCACGGTTTTGGTGGAGCCTGTTATCATGAAAACGGAGGCTTATTTACAGCTGGAACGGAATTTAATATTATTTTACACGGGGAAACTGCACTCAGCCAATGAGATTCTGGGGAAACAGTCTCAAAATATTTCCGGCGGGGAGAAAGAAAAAAATCAGATCAAAATGTGCGATCTGGCGCGGGAACTGCGCGAGGAACTGCACAGCAACAATATTGACGCGATGGGGGAAATTCTGAACGAAAACTGGATGTTAAAAAAGACATTGGCGGACGGAATTTCAGATCCTGTTATTGACGAGTATTACGAGCGCGGTCTCAAATACGGCGCGCTGGGAGGCAAACTTCTTGGAGCGGGCGGCGGCGGTTTTTTGCTGTTCTATGTTCCGGAAAAGCGCCGGACAGAGTTAAAAATCGCGATGAATCTGCCCGAACTGCCGCTTTCTTTTGACCGGCAGGGGTCCGCCGTGATTTACGTCGGTCTGAAACCAGATATATTTTAATAATTTTAATAAATATTAATAATTTCCGGAGTGATTTGCTTATGGAGAATATTTTGATTACAGGCGGGGCGGGTTTTATCGGCTCCCATCTGGCCGAGCGTCTGTTGTCTTTGGGACATCGCGTGATCTGCGCGGATAATTTTACATTAGGCAATCAGGAAAACGTGTCGTTCCTGTCTGGCAATCCCAACGCGGATTTGATCCGGCTGGACGTTTCCGATACGGACGCGGTCGGCGACGCGCTGCGCGCGTATCGGATTGAGCGCGTTTATCACCTCGCGGCCAATTCGGACATTCAGAAAAGCGCCCGCGATCCGGGGATTGATTTTCGCGACACGTTCGCCACCACTTACGGCGTATTGGAGGCCATGCGGCGCAACGGCGTCAAAAAATTGTTCTTTTCGTCCACATCGGCGATTTACGGGGATAAAAACGGCGCGAACGTCTCGGAAAATACCGGGGATTTGCGTCCCGTGTCTTACTATGGCGGGGCGAAACTCGCTTCTGAGGCCTTTATTTCGTCTTATACTTATATGAATGACATGGAAACGCTGATTTTCAGATTCCCCAATGTCATCGGCCCGCGTTTGACCCACGGCGTCATTTTTGATTTTATCCGCAAGTTAAAAAACGATCCGAAACGGCTTGAAATTCTCGGCGACGGCCAACAGCGCAAGCCTTATTTATACGTTCTGGATTTGGTGGACGCGATTATAAAATACTCTTTCCGGCAGGGACCCGGCATGGAAATTTATAACATCGGCGTGGATTCCTCCACAACCGTGACGCGGATCGCGGACATGGTCTGCAATCGGCTGGGATTGCATGATGTGGAATATCAATACACGGGCGGAAGCGGCGGATGGAAAGGCGATGTTCCGGTATTTCAATATGATTTGAGCAAAATCCATTCCGCGGGCTGGCGCGCTGAACACGATTCCGACGCCTCCGTGAAAGCGACTTTGGACGCCATAGAATCATAAGCCGCTTTGAAATCGAAAGCGATAATATTTGAATCACAAATGATGAAAGACGCTTAAAATGATTGGGGGTTGTAAAATTTGGAACATTTAAGAGAGCGGATTGAAACGTATTTTGAACGGGAAAAACAGACGATTGATCGTTTGAATTATGATGAAATCGCCGAGGCGGTGCGCGTGATCGCGGACGCCTATGAACGCGAAGCCACGATTTATATTTTCGGCAACGGCGGAAGCGGCGCCACCGCGTCACATTTCGCCAGCGATTTTAATAAAGGCATCAGCGAGGGAAAAGAAAAAAAATTCCGCATGATCTGCCTGAATGATAATATTCCGATTATGATGGCGGTCGCCAATGATATTTCATATGATGAAATATTTCGGTTTCAATTACAGGGCCGCCTGAAACCGGATGATCTTGTGATTGGCATATCCGGGAGCGGAAATTCTAAAAATATCATCCGCGCCGCGGAGTACGCGAAAGAACTGGGCGCGAAAGTCATCGGCTTGACCGGATTTTCCGGTGGGAAACTCGCCGCTCTGGCCGATTATCAAATGCACGTCCCTCTGGACGATATGCAGATTACTGAAGATCTGCATATGGTATTTGACCATATGATGTATCGGGTTTTGGGCGATATATTAAAATAAGCGCGTCGGAGACGCCGGAAAGGAAACGCCATGGGATTAAAAAGCTGGTTCAGGGAAAAACTGATCGACGCCGTGCGCTACGCCGTGCGCGAGGAAATGCGGGATTATACTCCGCCGACAGCGCTGATCGACGAAAACAC
>CAJOQY010000097.1 GCA_905236835.1 uncultured Oscillibacter sp.
CCCGCCGCGCCCGGCACGGGCGTTATCGCGGGCGGCGCGGTGCGCGCCGTGGTGGAAGCCGCCGGAATCAAAGACATCCGCGCCAAGTGTCTGCGGTCGAACAATCCAAATAACGTCGTCGCCGCCGCGTTCCAAGGACTGCGCGGTATGCGCGGGCCGGAGGAAGTCGCCCGCGTGCGCGGCAAGAGCGTAGCCGATATTATCGGCTGACAGGAGGGCTTGCGCGATGGCTGAAAATAAAAATATTAATATTAAATTAATCAAAAGCCTGAACGGGCGGCTGAAAAAACAGATCGCCACGGCGTATTCGCTGGGTCTGCGCAAAATCGGCGACGAGACGACGCAGCCGGATAACGCGTCTACGCGGGGCAAAATCGCCAAAATCGGATACCTGCTCCGGGTATCGGAAGAGAACTAACGCGAGGAGGCGGGGAAAATGAAATTAAGCGAACTGTCTCCGGGTTCCGTCCGGAAAGCGTATCGCAAGGGCCGGGGCGCCGGTTCCGGCAACGGCAAAACCGCCGGACGCGGCCATAAAGGCCAAAAAGCCCGGTCGGGCGGCAAAGTCCGCGTGGGCTTTGAGGGCGGCCAAATGCCGCTGGCGCGGCGTATCCCGAAGCGCGGATTTAATAATATATTCGCCAAACCGCTGGACATCGTCAATCTCGACGCGCTGAACGACGCGTTCAATAACGGCGATGTCGTGTCGCCGGAGACGCTGGCGGAAAAGGGCGTGTTGCCTGATTTTAAATACGGCTATAAAATCTTGGGCCGGGGCGAATTGGATAAAAAACTCACAGTCAAAGCCCACGCGTTTTCCGCGTCCGCGAAAGCGGCGATTGAGGCGGCGGGCGGTGAGGCCGTCACGCTGGACCGGAAACCGGGAAGGCCGGGTGATGAGGCGTGATTCAGACAATCCGCCGCGCGTGGGGCATTCCGGAACTGCGCAATAAAATCACTTTTACGATGCTGATTTTATTAATTTTCCGGATCGGCAACGCCATTACCGTGCCTTATGTGAATTCAGATCTTTTGCGCCAGCAGCTTGACGCCATGGGTACGACGTATTTCGGACTGTTAAACGCCATGAGCGGCGGCGCGTTCGCGATGGCCACGGTGTTCGCGTTAAGCATTCAGCCGTATATCAACAGTTCGATTATTATCCAGCTTCTGACCGTCGCGATTCCTTATTTAGAAAATTTATCCAAAGACGGCGGCGAGGAAGGCCGGAAAAAAATCCAGTCCATTACGCGTTATACGACAATTGGCATCGCCGTTTTGCAGTCCGTCGGCTATTATTTCATGATGAAGCGTTATGAAATCTTAGAAGAGCAGGGCGTATGGCCGGCGCTGGTAATTATCGTGACATTGATCGCCGGTTCGTCGTTCGTCATGTGGATGGGCGAACAGGTGAACGAATTCGGCATCGGCAACGGAATTTCTATGATCTTATTCGCGGGCATTTTATCCCGCGTGCCGAGCATGATTACCGGCTTATATGAAGGCGTCCGGAACTGGTCGCTGATTCAAAGCGGCGATTTAAGTCTTGATTCCCTCACAAGCGCCGGTTATACGACGGAACGCGCCGAACAGTATTTATCATCGGCGATTCCCCCGTGGGGCGCGGTCTTGCTTGTCATCGGTATGCTGGCCTTGATCGTGTTTATCGTATTTATCAACGACGCCGAACGCCGGATCCCCGTGCAATACGCCAAACGTCAGGTCGGACGCCGGATGTACGGCGGACAGTCAAGCAATCTGCCCATGAAAGTAGGCATGGCGGGCGTTCTGCCGATTATCTTCGCGCAGTCCATCGCGTCCCTGCCGATTACGGTCTGGAGCTTTATCGGCATTCCGGAGGAAGGCACGATTTCATATGGCATTTATAAAGCCATCGACGCCCAGTCCGTCGCCTATATGATCGCGTATTTCATCATGATTATTGGCTTCAGCTATTTCTACGCGACGATTCAGTTTAATCCCGTGGAAATCGCCAATAACATGAAAAAACAGGGCGGATTTATCCCCGGATTCAGACCCGGCAAACCGACGATTGATTTTATCAAGCGCGTATTAAATCGCGTTACGTTCTTCGGCGCGATTTATCTTGGCATTGTCGCCATCTGCCCGCTGATCGTCGGAAAACTGGTTCAGAACAGTTCCGTCTCCATCGGCGGCACGTCGGTTATCATCGTCGTCGGCGTGGCTCTTGAAACCGTCAAAGCTCTTGAATCCCAGATGTTAATGCGCCAGTATAAGGGCTTTTTGGAGTAATTATATAATTTAATTATATTATTTTATAATAAAATATATAAATTATATTAAATTATATAATAAAAATATAAAAACCGGGTGAAACCGGAAAGGGAGCGGCTTATATGAAATTAATCCTGTTAGGCGCGCCCGGCGCGGGCAAGGGAACGCAGGCCGAAATTTTGAGTGAAAAATTAAATATTCCGACGATTTCAACCGGTAATATCCTGCGCGCCGCCGTCAAAAACGGCACGCCGACCGGTCTGAAAGCCAAAGCCTTCATGGACGCCGGACAGCTGGTCCCGGATGATGTGATTATCGGGATTATCAACGAGCGTCTGGCGGAGCCGGACTGCGCCAATGGCTATATCCTTGACGGCGTTCCCCGGACCGTCGCGCAGGCGGAAGCGATGGAAAAAGCGGATATTATTTTCGACGCCGTTGTTTCAATTGAAATCTCTGATGATGAGATTATCAACCGCATGAGCGGTCGGCGCGTGTGCGAATCCTGCGGGGCGAGTTATCATGTGATCGCCGCGCCGCCAAAACAGGACGGCGTGTGCGATAATTGCAAGGGCAAATTGATCCGGCGCAAAGACGACGCGCCGGAAACCGTCAAAGCCCGTCTGGAAGTCTATCACAAAGAAACCGAGCCTTTAAAAGATTTTTACGCCAAACGCGGAATTTTAAAATCCGTCGAAAACCGGAGCATCGCCGAGACAACGGAAAGCATTTTGCGCGTTCTTGGGAAATGAAATGGCAGGGGTAAATTCGCATGATTAATCTCAAGTCCGCGCAGGAAATTGAATTCATGCGCCGCGCCGGAAAATTAACGGCGGAAGCCCGCGCGCTTGCCGGAAGCATGGTCCGGCCCGGCGTCACAACGATGGAAATCAACCGGGAAGTTGATAGATTTATCCGTAAAAATGGCGCCACGCCGTCATTTTATCATTACAACGGCTTTCCGGCCAGCGTCTGTATCAGCGTCAACGAGGAAATTATACACGGCATTCCGGGCCGCCGCCGCCTTCAATCCGGCGATATTGTCAGCATCGACGTGGGCGCGCAGTTGAACGGATTCCACGGCGACTGCGCCGCCACGTTCCCCTGCGGCGAGATTTCCCCCGACGCGCGGCAGTTGATCAACGTCACGCGGGAGAGCTTCTTCCGCGGAATCGCGAACGCCCGCGAGGGAAAACGCTTGGGCGATATTTCCGCCGCCGTCCAGCAATACGCGGAATCTTTCGGCTACGGCGTTGTGCGGGAATACGTCGGACACGGCGTCGGGACGAAACTGCATGAGCCGCCGGAAGTGCCGAACTTCGGCAAACCCGGCAAAGGCCCGAGATTATTGCGCGGCATGACCATCGCCGTCGAGCCGATGATCAACGCGGGCGTCCCGGGCGTGGCGAAATTGTCCAACGGCTGGACGGTCGTGACGGCTGACGGCAAATGGGCCGCGCATTACGAAAATACGATTTTAATTACCGGCGACGGCGAGCCGGAAATCCTGACCGCCCCCGCGATATAATATATAAATTATAATATAATATTATATATTATATAAAATATATAAATTATGATTATGATGGAAAATAATATCACATCGCGGACGCGAATCCGTCAGGCGGATATTGTGCGTTCCACGGCGGGACACGACAGCGGTCAGCTGTTTGTCGTCCTGCGGGCGGACGGGGAATATTTGTTCCTCGCCGACGGGAAAGGCCGTAAACTGGAATCGCCGAAACGAAAGAAACGGCGTCACGCGGAATTTGTGGCGTCACAGGAGGAAACCCGGCTGTCCCGGAAAATCCGGGGCGGGGAGAAATTTACCAACAGCGAGCTTCGCAGGACCCTCGCGGCCTGCCGCGATCATATCGCGCGAAACGCGGAAAACGCGCGAAGCGCGCAGGATACGCGCAATATCGCGGCGGGCGAGGCAAACCGGCGGGATTTAAGCCAGCGGGAGGGATGAGCTTTGGCAAAGGCCGATATGATCGAAGTAGAGGGTACCGTGGTGGAGTCTCTGCCGAATACGATGTTTCAGGTCGAAATCGGAAACGGACATCGCATTCTGGCGCATATCTCCGGAAAACTGCGGATGAATTTCATCCGGATTCTGCCGGGGGACCGCGTCACGGTGGAAATGTCTCCCTATGATTTGACACGGGGCCGGATCACTTGGCGCAGCAAATAATTTTAAATTTTATTATATAAAAATATCATCATAAACAAGCGCCGCCGTTTGCGCGGAAACCGCGAATCCAACGGAAAGGAACGGGTGAGGATTTTATGAAAGTAAGACCGTCTGTCAAGCCCATGTGCGAAAAATGCAAAGTCATCCGCCGGAAAGGGCGCGTCATGATTATCTGCGAAAATCCCAAGCACAAGCAGAGACAGGGCTGAAAAACTGGGAGGTATGGGACATGGCAAGACTTGCCGGCATTGACCTGCCGAAAGAAAAACGCATTGAAATCGGCCTGACGTATATTTACGGCATTGGCCGCAAAAGCGCGCGGGATATTTTGGCCAAAACGGGCGTCAATCCCGATATTCGCGTGAAAGATCTCAGCGACGCCGACGAGCAGAAACTGCGCGAGGCGATCGAACATTATACCGTGGAAGGCGATCTGCGCCGCCAGACCGCGCTGGATATTAAGCGCCTGAGCGAGATCGGCTGCTACCGGGGCATCCGGCACCGCCGCGGGCTTCCCGTGCGCGGACAGCGCAGTAAAACCAACGCGCGCACCCGCAAGGGACCCAAGAAAACCATCGCCAACAAGAAGAAATAATATCTGGAAGGGAGCGAAAGTATGGCAAGCGCGAAAACCGGAGGGCGGAAAACCATCCGCCGCCGCAGGGAGCGGAAGAATATCGAACGTGGGCAGGTCCATATCCGGTCTTCTTTTAATAACACAATGGTCACGGTAACGGACACGCAGGGCAACGCCATTTCATGGGCTTCCTCCGGCGGTCTGGGCTTCCGGGGCAGCAAGAAGTCCACGCCGTTCGCCGCGCAGACGGCGGCGGAAACCGCGGCCCGCGCCGCGCAGGAACATGGATTGAAAACCGTGGAAGTATTCGTGAAAGGCCCCGGACAGG
>CAJOQY010000098.1 GCA_905236835.1 uncultured Oscillibacter sp.
AATTTCAATCGAGATAATCTCTTCCACATCGTCAATCCATGGCGCGCTGTTCCATGAAAAGTCCGTCATCTTTCCCGTGCCGGTGATCTTGAGAACGCCGTCCTCCAGAGACCACATGGCGTTGGGTCCGCAACGGTTGGTGTCGGCGGCCAGCAGGTCCGCGCCGCCGCCCGGCGCGTCCTCGACGGACAGCGCCGGGAGATTCCATGTCAGCGTCAGGCAGAACGCCATCAGCAGGCTCAGGAATCGCCGAATGTGTCTTTTCTTCATGCTGTTTCCTCCAATCTTGAAATATAAAATATATTTGAAACCGCAATCAGACGGCCTTACGCTCGCGGGACCGGCACAGTCAGTTCTCCCGCCGCCCGCAAGTCCAATCCGCCCGCTGAGAGTTCCCGTAGTTTCGCCGCGAAATTTTCCGCTTTTCCGGTCGGAAACGCTAATTTTAATCTCACATCCGCGCCATAATCGACGGAAATCACGCGTCCGGAACGCAATTCCGCTTCCCGCCTGATCCGATCCAGCATTCCATACGGACAGTCAAGCTCCCATTGGGTCCATAATTCTATCCGCGCGACTCCAGCCGCGTTTAATACATCTTTGGCGGCTTTCGCGTAAGCTCTGGACAGTCCGCCCGCGCCCAGTAATATCCCGCCGAAATAACGCGTCACCACACAGCAGAAATCGACGATTCCCTGACGCTGAAAAATATTCAACATCGGCTGTCCGGCTGTCCCCTGCGGTTCGCCGTCATCGGAATAACGCGTGATTCCGTCTTGTTTGAGTATATAACACCAGCAATTATGGCGGGCGTTATAATTTTTTTTGCGGATTTCATCCAGAAAGCGCCGCGCGTCCGGTTCGTTCTCCACAGGGCGGATCTGTCCGATAAATCTGGACCGTTTTTCCGTGAATTCGCTTTCGGCCTCCCGCGCCGGGATCAAATAGCCGATATTATTATTTTTATTATTATTATCATCAATCATGATTCCTCGCGGCTTTCTTCGTTCATGATTTCGCGCGCCAGATACGGACGGATTTTCCCGTAAGCCGCCGGACCGCATATGGCCGTGATTTCAATACTCTCGCCGTAATCCACCCGTTCCACTCTGCCTTCCTGATATAATAATTCCAGTAAATTTCCCTTGTCATACGGCAGGGATATTTTCACGCGCCGGAGACCCTGATTCAGCCGTTTTGAGATAATATTTAATAAATTATCAATCCCATCCCCGGTCCGGGCGGAAATCCGGCAAATATCCGGACCGCGCGGCAAAATCTCATCCGCCGATATTTTATCAATTTTATTATATATATCAATCCTTGGCAGTTCCCCCGCGCCCAGTTCCGAGATTAAATTTTCCACCACGCGCCGCTGATGTTCCCATTCCGGATGAGATATATCAATCACATGTAATATCAAATCCGCGTATTCCAACTCTTCCAGCGTCGCCTTAAACGCCTCTATCAACTGGTGCGGCAGTTTCCGGATAAATCCGACCGTGTCGCTGATAATTATATCCTGAAATTCATTCAAGCGCAAGACCCGAGATGTCGTATCAAGCGTATCAAATAATCTGTCATTGGCGGGAATCGCCGCGCCGGTTAAATAATTTAACAGCGTCGATTTCCCGGCGTTCGTATAACCCACAATCGCCGCCACGGGGATTTCCCGTTTTTGCCGCTGCCGTCTCTGCGTGTTCCGGACCCGACGCACGTCCTCCAAATCCTCACGCAATTTGTCAATTTTGCGCCGGATGTGCCGCCGGTCCGTCTCCAACTGCGTTTCGCCGGGGCCTTTGGAGCCAATCGGCCCCCTGCCGCTTGTCCCCGCCTGACGCTCCAAATGCGTCCACATACCTGTCAGTCTCGGCAACAGATATTGATATTGCGCCAATTCAACCTGTAATCTTCCCTCACTGGTCCGGGCGCGCCGCGCGAATATATCCAGAATCAAACCACAGCGATCCAGAACCTGCACGCCGAATAATTCCGTCAAAACGCGCATTTGCGACGGGGATAAATCATTATCAAAAATCACCATGGACGCTTCGACATTTTTACAATATTCTTTGATTTCCTCCGCCTTGCCCTCGCCGATAAACGTCCTCGGATCCGGCGCGGGACGGTTTTGCAATGCCACGCCTTCCACGCTTCCCCCGGCGGTCTCCACCAGCGCCGACAGTTCCTCCATGCTCTCATCATCAGCGCTGTCCGATTTCAATACCGGGGAATTTAATCCCACGATTACGACTTTATCCCGGATTTGATTTTCTTCCGGCATACATCAGCCTCCCAACAGCGCGCCGATAATCGTCGCCGCGAAACCGAAAATCATGACCCCCGCCAGAAACAGGCACATTACGCGCATCGCTTTTTTGCTCATCATCATTTCCTCCATAATATATAAATATAAAATATATAAAATAAAATAAATATTATATCAAATATAATATTATATTTCCTGTATAATTTTCCGGACGCTTTTTTCCAGTTTGGACCGCGTGATCATCTGTTCACGCCCGCAGCCCTGACAGCGGATTTTCATATCCATTCCGACGCGCAGAACTTCCCAACGCTTCGATCCGCACGGATGCGCTTTTTTTAACTCGATTATATCATGTAATTTCAGATTCATCATGATTTTATCAATTCCCCGCTTCCGCGCCAATCAACTGAGTTCCCGCGCCGCCCGTAACGGAATCAATTCATCATTCAGAATCATGATTTTCATTTGCGCCGCGCCGTCCGGTATCCGGAGGCTGTTCATCCAAAAAATATTATCCGGATCGGATATATTAATCTCCCATGATTGCAAGAATATCATCATATCACTGTCGTCATAGAACGCGAGAAACAGATTGACGGTTTGCAATTCGCCGGAGCTTTCCGCTTCCACGCGGGATAAATCCGGTATGATTTCGCGTCCGCTGTCGGATTCCAGATCGTCCCATTCCGTGACGGCGTCCCCCTTGCTGTCTTTGAACGTCACCGCGAGATCGATTTCATCATCACGGCCATAATAAACCGTCACGCCGGACAAAACGCCGTTTCCGGCTGTATCAAGATCAATTTCGCCCCATTCGGAGATA
>CAJOQY010000099.1 GCA_905236835.1 uncultured Oscillibacter sp.
CGTGAGACCGCTGAAATTGTTTGCGAGAAAATTACTAATGATTATAAGAATAACGGGAGAGGCGTAATTGGGGAGAATGGTTTGTCGATTTTGGCGGGAAGCCGGGGAGATTTTCTGGATTTGTATCAAAAAATCTGCGGACGCGGCGAGCCGGACGGGTGGCATTATTGCGAAAAATTAAAGCGCGGCGGTATGGAAGAGGCGAATTTAATCTGTTTAAATACGGCGATTTTAAGTCAGGGACGCGGCGATGAGAGAGATTTAATTTTGGGTCAGGAACTTGTCAACCGGGCGTTTAAAAATATCAATCCGGATTTGCCTGTTATCATTTTAGCGCATCATGATTGGAATTTAATCTATCCGGACGACCGGGAGAGTTTATTATATAATATGGATCGGCATAAAATCGCGCTGTATTTATGCGGTCATGTATGCAAAAACGAAGCGCGGGAAGATATTGGGGGTTCGCGTTTTCTGTTCGCGGCGGGCGGCGATTCCGGGCAGTACGGCGCGGGATTGGGCGTGATGGTCGGCGAAATGGAGAACGCGTCCGGATATGTCAAGGCGTACCGTTGGGAAAAAGACGCGCGGGCGTGGCTGGGAGATTCCGCTTTTTCCTATCGCAAGGCGCGGAATTCCGACGGGATTTATTATTTCCCGAAACAATCCGAAAATATGAAAAGCGCGAACGCGGCTGTAAATATGGCGCGGTCTGAAAATATTAATAATAATATAAATACGGCTGAAAAAGCGAAAAACGCGGCGCGGTCTGAAAACGCGAATATTGTTGAAATAGAAACTTTTTCAAGTCATCTGGAGAGTTTGTTCATGCTATATGGTCATAGAGATGCTATCCGTGAATTGCATTTCGTGGGCGTAAAGACGCTGGATAAGCTCAAAAGCGATACGGCGGGAACTTTGGATAAATCCAATGCTGTCGTGACGCTTAAGAGAAGATTAAATCATACGATCTACGATATGGAAGATGATTACATGGATCTCAATCCGGACAGGGAGGCGCTTCTTGACGCTTTAAATCATTTGAAAAACGAGCTGGACGGGCTTAAAATATAAAAATTTAAAAATATAATAAGCGCGGCGCGGGAGGAAATATTATGCGATGGCTGCATATAGCGAATCTGCCTTTCGGAAATAAGAAAAACGTGGAAACGGATAATATGTGGCGCGATTTGCGCGAATTATCCCAGCGCGAATGCGATATGGATTATTTGTTTATCGCCGGCGATCTGCACGACGCGGAAAGTGCGAAAAACGGCGAATATCTGAAAAGCGTTTCGGAAAATATAGGAAAATTACGGGAGAGTTTTGATATTGCGCGGGAGAATATATTTCTTGTTCCGGGCGATCGTGACGTAGACTGTGAGACCGCTGAAATTGTTTGCGAGAAAATTACTAATGATTATAAAAATAACGGGAGAGGCGTAATTGGGGAGAATGGTTTGTCGATTTTGGCGGGAAGCCGGGGAAAGTTTCGTGAGCTTTATAAAAAAATCTGCGGACGCGACGAGCCGGACGGGTGGCATTATTGCGAAATATTAAAATGCGGCGATACGGAAGAGGCGAATTTAATCTGTTTAAATACGGCGATTTTAAGTCAGGGACATAGTGATGAGAGAGACTTGATTTTGGGTCAGGAGCTTGTCAATCGGGCGTTTAAAAATATCAACCCGGATTTGCCTGTTATCATTTTAGCGCATCATGATTTGAATTTAATCTATCCGGATGATCGGAACAGTCTGTCATATTGTATGAATCAGTGTGAAGCCGCGTTATATTTATGCGGACATTCCCGTGAGAATAAAAATAAAGTCCGGAAAGAAAGGGAGAATAGTTATTGCGTATTCGCGGGCGGAATGCCGGAACGACGCGGCGATTCGGAATTAAATATTTTAATCGGCGAAATGAGGCGCGAAAAAGACAGTCGGCGGGCGACCGGATATGTCAAGGCGTATCGATGGGAAAAATCGGCGCGAGCGTGGCTGCCAAATCCCGGATTTTCTTATGATCCGCGGCAATATAAGGCGACGGACGGGATTTATTATTTCCCCGAACGCCCGGAATATCTCAGGCCCGAATATCAAACCGAAAAGACTCGATATTTGTCGGATCTGCGCGAACGGTGCGGAAAAGCGGATTTGCTGGGTCTGATGAATTTGCCGGTTCCGACAGACGAGGCGTTTTTATCGAAAATTTTCGTTCCGCCCTATTTCCGCCAGACGAAGTTTGACGAGGAAAAAAAACGGATGAATTCGACCCCTTCCGGCATTCGGATGCCGGCGGATTTGAAAGCGCGTCATGACGAAAGTCTGGAGATCAGCCTGAGAAAACTGCTTGAGGAAAATCACCCTGTACGGGTCGTGATTTTATCCGATCCGGGCGGCGGCAAGAGTACGCTTTTAAAATATCTCGCGGATTCTTACGCGGAGCGCCTGCTTCGCCCCGGAGCGCGTTCCGAACGCGAATCTTTTTTTCCCGTCTGGCTGCCGAGCCGCTATGTCAAAAGCGTAAGAGATCGCGCCATAGATAATATGGATAATATAGATAATAATGACGCGGGAGAAAATTTTCCCGTTGTGAAACAGGCTTTCCGGCTTTCCGCGGAACGAAACCGAAAGAGCCGTGAGATTTTGCCAACTTCGTATAATAGCGAAAAATTTTTGAAAAAGATTCTCGACGCAAGCGACAGAGAATCCGTTTTATTTTTGATTGACGGATTGGATGAAATCAAAGATGAGACGATACGCGGTCAATTTTTAAAAGAATTGATTCAAATCACGCGAAAATTTCCCAAAATCAATTTAATCGTCACGTTGCGTAATTCAGGATTTGACGCGCTGGCGGATTTGAAAAATTCGGATCAAATATTTCAATATTATCAAATCGCCGCGTTGGACGAACAGGATGTCCGAATATTGTGCGAAAACTGGCTGTCTCTGGGCGGCGGCAATCGTGACGATACGAAAAACGAAGCGGACGCTTTAACAAGAGAGATCGTCCGGCGAAGAGTGAGCCGCCGTCTGGCTTTGAATCCCTTAACGCTGACTTTGATGCTGTTATTGCGTTATCGGCTTGGGAAAATACCGGGTCAGAACGCGACGTTGTACGCGGACGCTTCCAATCTTATGCTGGAAAGATGGGCCGGAAACAGCGACCCGCTCCGCCCGATTGACAAAGAAGAAGCCCGTTATCAGCTGGCTTATATCGCCTTTTGGATGGTAAAAACGGACGGGTCAAACGAAGTCAGCCGGAGCGGATTGATTCAATTGCTTGAACAGATGCGCGACAGTCGGCGGGATTTGATTTATCTGAATCGATCCGACGACGATTTTCTGAATAATATTGAAAGGCGCGAGGCCCTTTTCCTGCCGGACGGACCGAATGAGATTACAATCAACGGAAAAACGCTCCGGGAAACAATATATATTTTTCAACAGCAGGTTTTTCTGGAATATTTCGCCGCGCTCGCGGTTGCGCGAAATTATTACCCGGATTACCGGTCCGGCGAAAATATTTTAAACGCGTTCGGCGAGGAAAATGCGCTGAAATCTTACATGGTAGAGATTGTCACTCTTACCGCCGCGATGGACGCGAACCTCGGTCATAAACTCGTTGACGAGATTATCTTGAATTTCATGAACGGAAAACGTGACCGGCGCTTTTTTAGAGCGAGAGGTCTGCTGTTAAAATTTCTGACGGATGAAGTCCCGCTTCAAGACCATCAGGTCGAAAAGATTCTTAAAAAATGCTTTCCGCGCGCGGTTTTGGGTGAAGATCTCCCCGCGCTTTACTGGATTCTGCGCGGACGTTATAAAAAACAGCTCAGGCGATATTTTAAACTGCGCGGCGCGGAAGATCATCCGGAACACGGCGGCGAACGCTATTGGATGCCGTTTCTGGATATTCTCGCGGGTGAAGAGGGCGAACAAAAGATTTTAAACGTATATGAATATTACAGCGATTTCAGTCATTCCCGGCTGGACGCGCTTCTGGCGATTTCCGCGGCTGTCTGGCTGGCGCCGCATACCGCCGATTGGAAAAGCGAGTGGCAGTCAAAACCGGATGAGGCGAGACGCCCGGATAATTCGCGTGTTTCCGAAAGATTTTTTCCCAATATGCCGGAATTTGCCCCCGCCGAAAGCATTATAAATTTAACGGATTCCCAGCGAGATCGGTTTACGGAAGAAATTTTACAATTCGCCGAGGATGAGCAACGTCCCGATTTGCAATGGCAGGCTATGCGAATCCTGCGCGAGGGCTGCATACGCAAAGGCGACGATCTTATGAGAGATCAACATCGCGGGCGTTATATAAACGCCTATGCCGGTTATATTAAAAATTATAAAAAAATGCCGCCGACATACGACCCCGCGATTTTTTACTGTGTGGAAAGAGCGGCGGGAGAGAAAATTTTCAGTCC
>CAJOQY010000100.1 GCA_905236835.1 uncultured Oscillibacter sp.
ATTATAAGTATAAGACCCGCCGATTAAAATCACAAGCGCGAGCATGGCCGCCGCCGCGCTTTGAAGCCAGCGACGGGAGGACCATTTGGGCGCGCGCATCCCCGCTCCGTATTTCTGACGCAAAAAATCAAAATCCAGTATTTTTCCCGTTTTTTCCGCGCCGGACGTTTCGGACGTCTCCCGCGCCGTTGATTCAACCTCTTCCGGGGGTTCAGGCGATTCAGATATTCCCGGCGTGGCTGACGCGTCGATCAATTCCGTGGTTTCGGGCGCGTCGATCAAATCCGGCGCGTTGGATGTTTCCGGAGATTCAAACGCTTCCGGCGTTTCGGATGTCTCGGTTAATTCCGTGGTTTTGGGCGCGTCAATCAATTCCGGGTTTTCAGGCGCGTCAATCAAACCCGGCGCGTTGGATGTTTCCGGAGATTCAAACGCTTCCGGCGTTTCGGATATTTCGGACAGATTCCGCGCGTCGGATGTAATTTCCACAATTTCCGGCCCCGGCGTCTGTGCCGACTGAAAAATGGGAAGCTGTTTGATTTTTTCAAGAGAACGGCTGATGGCGGCGAAGGCGGATAACTTGCCTGTGTCCGGCGCTTCCGCGTCCAGATCCACGGTGTCGCCCACCTGACATTCACGCTGAATTTTCACCACCGCGCCATCCTCGCGCAGTACGGCGGCGTAGCCGTCTCGTAATTCCAGTACCAAGCCTTTCATAATCTGTCAAACCTTCCTGACAAAATCCAGATAAGCGGATATAATCGGATATTCGCCGGATAAAATCTCGGCGGCGGCGATGATGTACCTGCGGTGCCGATCCAGAATTTTGCGCGGCGTTCCGCTGGCGTTGATTAATTCTTTCATGGGCAGCATACGCGTTTTTTGCATCTGTTCCATTAAATCCCGGTTGTCAAGCAGACATCGAATGGCAATCGCGCAGCTTTTGCGGGTTTTCTCTGCTTTGGGGGAGCATTCCGTCAGATCGAAAAACGAAAAGCCGTATCTGCCGAGCGTATGTTGTACGGACGCGATTTCCTCTCTGGTTCTGGCGGAAAGATCGCCCGTGTCGGCCCGCGCGGATGATTCTTCCGCTACTTGCCGCTGTACGCGCGTATTGACGCCGCCGACTTCCTCTTCCGGCAAATCGCCGCCGAACGCTTCCGGCGTGACGCTGATTTCCGCGTTGCGCCGTTGTTCGGATCGCAGAAAATCCAGAATCCGCCGCCGGATCACAACCGTCGCGAATACGCGGAAAGGCCCTTTTTCTTCTTCGTAATTCTTCACGGCCTCATGGAAGGCCATCAGCGCCACGGACCATTCGTCGTCGCTGTCCGTTACATATCGATGGGTCGCCTCCGAGGCGCAGCGCAGAATCCATGGCCGGTATCGAATAATCAGATCGTTCAGATGGCGTTCGCTGGATTTGGCCGCCAGAATTTCCTCTAAGTCATTCATAAAACAGTTTCCCCTTCACTTGCGGGCCGCAAGGTATTGTTGAGTGGATTTTATTTAATATATCACATACGCGGGGAAACTTCAAGAACCGGGAGGAATCCTTTCAGGACCTTTTATTATTTTATTCGGACGCGCGGACGGATTTTTTGGGGTCGGACGCGAAATTTTGATATTTTTCAGGAAAAATTTTCAAATCCGCCGCCGTGAAAATTTTTCGGATTTTCGCGAAAACAGGACGGGCGGCGCGGTTGCGCGGGAAGCGAAAGTATGCTAAAATTATTATTAATCATTTAACGAAAAAACGGGAGGCGCGTTTTCGTGACGGAAAAGGGAAATTTGCTTGACCGGATCGGCGCGGAGGACCGGGACAGGATTTTATTGGCGAATTTATTGGACCGCGCCGAAAAAGCCCGAAGCCGGAATATTCCCGCCGCGTCGGATTTTTTGTCGCCGCGTCAACAGGCGCTCGCGCTGGATATATTGCGCCTGTCCGGACTGGGGGAGACGGATTATATTTTCACCGGCGGATATGAAAACGCGGAACGCCGTCTGGCGTATTTTCCGCCGGACTGGATGGATGTATCTCAAATACAGCCGCCTATAAAATGCCTGCGGGTATCTTACAGGCCGGGAGAAAATCTGACGCACAGGGATTTGTTGGGCGGTCTGATGGCCTTGGGGATTGTCCGGGAGAAAACCGGTGATATATTGGCCGGACCGGACAGCGCGGATGTGTTATTGATCGATCATATCACGGATTTTGTGGCGCGAAACTGGGAATCCGCCGGACGCGCGAAATTAACCGTCCGGGAGATTGATCTGACGGATATTCGGATTCCGGAGATCAAGGCGCGGGACTATCATGATACGGTATCTTCTTTGAGATTAGATTCGATTCTTTCATCCGGATTTCGTATCGCGCGGGGAAAGGCGGCGGATTTGATCGCGGCGGGCCGGGTGCGGGTCAACTGGCGGGACTGCGACAAGCCGGACAAATTGCTTATACAGGGCGACAAGATCACGGCGCGCGGATTCGGCAGGCTGGAATTGTTATCCATCGGCAATCTGACGCGGAAAGGACGGACTTCCGTCACAATCCGGCGTTTTGAATAAAAATCAGGGGAATTGATATTGATATGGACAAAGCGAAAATCGCGCGGATTAATGAACTGGCGCGCAAATCAAAAGAAATCGGACTGACGGAATCCGAAAAAACGGAACAGGCCGCGCTCCGGCGGGAATATATTGACGCCGTCAAGGGCAGTCTTGAACGGCATCTGGATCGCGTCTGGATTGCCGACGGAAAAGGCGGCGAATATAAACTCCGGAAAAAAGCGAAAAATAATTTATAATAATATAAAATAATATAAAAATATTTAAAATCACGGGAGGGAACATGAAGATATGAACGAGAAAGATATAAAGCGTCTGTTGGCCCGGATTCCATGGTGGATTATCGCGATATTGCTTTTTGTCGCGCCTCCGGCGGCTGTGATTTTACTGCTGGTCAAATTATTCGCCGGGGATAAAAACGCGAAAGTGATTGATCTGGAATACGCGCCGCCGCTGGAAGCGGTATCCGTCCCGAAAGTGGACACCCGGATTAACAAGCCGAAAAAGACGGTTTCGGCGGCGATACCGGAAAATCAGAGAGCGAAAGCCCAAAAAAATAAAAAATCAAAGTCCACAGGGCGCGGTATGAAAATCATGGGACTCGCGCTGGCGTTTGTGGGTCTGATTATATTCGGCAATTTTATGGATTATTTTTACTGGGATGATTTTTTCACCTCCATGACGTTTTTAATCGGCGGCGGCGCGCTGTTTTATAAAGGCTGGATGAAAGGCCGGGATCAGAAAGAATTTCATAATTATATAAAAATTCTCGGGGACCGGAGCGCGATTTCGATTGATGAACTGGCGAGAATCGCGGGCGTATCGAATAAAACAGCCGAAAAAGATCTGAAACGCATGGCGCAAGAGGGTTATTTCGGCGATACGGCGTATGTCAATATGGAATTGGGCTATTTATTCCGCGACAGCGAGACGGACCGCACATGGCGGGAAAAACAGGACGCCGCGCGGGAATCGAATATCCCCAAAGAGGCGGAGGACGGCTATTCGGGCATTTTACGCAATATCCGCCGCGCCAATGACAAAATCGCCGATCCGGTGTTATCGGCGAAAATCGATCAACTGGAAGATATAACCGCGCGAATATTCCGCGCCGTGGAGGCGGATCCGTCCAAAACAGGACAGATTGATCGATTTTTAAATTACTATCTGCCCACGACGCAAAAATTATTAGACTCTTACGCGGAATTTGAATCCGCCGGAATCGAGGGCGAAAATTTATCACAGGCGAAAGCGCGTATTTCGTCCACAATGGATATGATTATAAAAGGCTTTTCGCGGCAATTGGACGAATTATATAAATCCGATTTCATGGACGTGGACAGCGACATACGCGTAATGGAAACGATGTTAAAGCGCGATACCGGATCCGTGTCTGATGATTTCGGATTGGGACGCGATTTCGGCAAGACCGGCGATTTCAACGGCGATCAAGGCCAATCACAGAATGATGATGTCTTTGTCGGGATTGATTTCGGCGATACGGCGGCGCGGAAAGCCCCGGAGGATGAATATAAAAATTAATATAAAAATATAAATTATTATATAAAATCATGAAAAGAGTTGTAAAATCATGGCGGTTTTGGGGGATTTGGAACCGAAAAGCGTGTTTGAATGGTTTGAAAAATTGAGCGCGATTCCGCGCGGCTCCCGGCATACGAAACAGGTCAGTGACTGGTGCGTGAAATTCGCGGAAGAACGCGGCCTGAAATATGATCAGGACAGCGCGAATAATGTGATTATATACGCGCCGGGAACGCGGGGAAAAAATATCAATCCGTTGATTTTGCAGGGCCATTTGGACATGGTATGCGAAAAAGACGCGGATTGCGCGATTGACATGGATACGCGGGGGCCGGAATTGATTGTCGACGGCGAATATATCCGGGCGAACGGGACGACATTGGGCGGCGATGACGGAATCGCCGTCGCGATGGCGCTGGCGATATTGGATGATAGATCAATCCCGCGTCCGCCGCTGGAAGTGGTATTGACAACGGATGAGGAAATCGGTATGCTTGGCGCGGCGGCGCTGGACGCGTCGCGTTTAAAAGGCCGGAAGTTATTGAATATAGATTCCGAACAGGAAGGCGTATTTACAGTCAGCTGCGCGGGGGGCTGTGTGGTATCCTGTATCTTGCCGGTTACGCGGGAAAAATCCCGAACGGGGGAAGCGTTGCGCGTGGCATTAAGCGGACTGACGGGCGGGCATTCCGGGACGGAGATTCACCGGGGACGCGCAAACGCGAATATGGCTCTTGGGAAAATATTAAAATCCGTCCGGGAGAAAATAAATTTTAAAATAATTAATATAAACGGCGGATTCAAAGACAACGCGATTCCGGTTATGGCGTCGGCGGAAATCGCGACGGATCAGCCGGATATAGCAATAACGGCGTTGAAAAACGCGGCGGAATCAATCCGGACGGAATATAAGAAAACGGATCCGGATTTTGATATAAATATCACAAAGCCCACGGATGATCCGGGTATGCCGTTTGATGATATATCGACAAATCGTGTGATTGAATTTTTATCGAACGCGCCGAACGGCGTACAGGCCATGGATGAAAATATTCCCGGATTTGTCCGGACTTCGTTAAATCTTGGCATTTTCAAAACGGAATTGAATGATATAAAAGCCGTGTTCTGCGTCAGAAGCGGAGTAAGCGGCGAAAAATTGAATTTAATCGAAAAATTAAAAAATCTGTCCGTATCTCTGAATGGGGATATATCCATACAGGGCGATTATCCGGCGTGGGAATATAAAGCCGATTCGCCGTTAAGGGATTTATGCGAACGGGTATTTTATCATCAATACGGACACGCGCCGAAAATCGAGGCGATTCACGCCGGGCTTGAATGCGGATTATTCAGCGGAAAAATACCGGATTTGGATTGTATTTCTCTGGGGCCGGATTTATTGGAAATCCACACGCCGCGCGAGAGAATGTCCGTCGCGTCCGTGCGGCGCGTGTGGAAATTCCTGCTGGAAGTCCTTCGGATCATGTCGGACGAACAGGCGGAAATATAATATAAAAATATAATATAAAAAATAATAATATAATAAAAATAAATCCGTCCGCCCCGATTTCATGGCCGGGACGGATGGATTTTATTTGATAATTTTATTTTATGCTTTTATCGCATGATTTGATTTAACTGTTTTTTTGCGGAAGCAGAGCGGAAATCACGCTGGCGAAATGGTTCACGGGCATGGTCTGGAGTACAATCCGGCCCGGACCGGTCACGACGGTGTTAAACAAGCCCTCTCCGCCAAGCAGCGCGTTTTTCACGCCTTTCACGGTCTGTACGTCCATAGTGCAGGTGGCGTCCATCATGGCGAGATAGCCGGTATCAATCACCATGCTTTCCCCCGCCGCGAGATCGTAAGTAACCGCCGCGCCGTCAATCTCCAGAAACGCGATGCCGTTGCCGGAAAGTTTCTGCATAATAAAGCCTTCCCCGCCAAACAGCGCGCCCCCGATCTTTTTCTGGAAAAACACGGACAGTTCCACGCCGCTTTCAGACGCCAGAAACGCCGATTTCTGCGTGATAACCGGTTTGGACGGCGTAACCTCCACGGCCTGAATGGATCCGGGGAAACTGGACGCGAACGCGATCATACCTTCCCCGCCCCGCGCGGTATAGAGATTCTGAAACGCCTTTTCCCCGGAGAACATACGCCCGAACATTTTGCCAACGCCGCCGCCGGAAGTCTGCATTTCCATATTGGGGCTCATCCAGCTCATAGCCCCCAGTTCCGAGATCATCGTCTCATTTTGGTTCAGCATACAGACGACCGCGGGCAGATTGCCGCCTTTGATTTCGTATTTCATTTTAATTAGATCCTCCGTAATTTTGTTACGCGATGATGTTACGGGCGGACGCGGGTCCGCCCGTGATTGCGCCGAACCTCCGCGCGCCGAATTTAATACGCTGATACGCGGCTTGATACGCGCTTAATAGACCCTGCGGTCTTTGATCACGACGTTTCTGTTCATCGTACTCCACGCGAAATACTCTCCGTTGGGAGAAACGGCGAACTGCCGGTGAGAATCGTTGCAGTGATAGCAGTGATACGACTTGCCGCTGATTTTGATCATGCCGTAATCCGCCAGATCATGGACCATGTGGCAGCGGGCGCAATAGGCGCGGCAGTTGGTTTTGATGGCTTCCAGCGTCGCGTCGAGTTCCATTCCGCCTGTGGCCGCTTCCAGATCGTCGTCCGAAACCGGGATCGCCTGAGCGTTTTTCATGTTTTCTTCCATTGCAATCATCTCCTAAAGAATTAATTAAATTAATTAAATTTATTCAATCAAGCCGCCCGGCTGCCCGGATGGCTGTTTGAAACAAATTAAAATAAATGGGATTTCCCCACGAAACTTTCCTCACGGTCCAGACGCTGACGCTCCACCAGTTCGGCGAAGAAACCGTTTCGCGCCATCAATTCCTCATAAGTTCCGGATTCCCGGATTTTGCCCTTGTCCAGCACCAGAATCCGGTCACAACGCCGGATCGTGGATAATCTATGCGCGATGACAATTCGTGTGGCGTTCAGCCCGTCCAGCGCCTCGGCCACGCGTTTCTGCGTCCGGTTGTCCAGCGCGGATGTGGCCTCGTCAAACATCAGGATTTTCGGCTTAGGCGCGACAGCCCGCGCGATCATAAGCCTCTGACGCTGTCCGCCGGAAATGCCGCCCTGTCCTTCTGAGATAACCGTGCGCATTCCCATGGGCATGGCTCGAATATCATCCGCGATTCCGGCGAGTTCCGCCGCTTCCCACGCCTCTTTTAATGTCAATTGCGGCGCGGAAATCGTGATATTCGAGTAAATATCGCCTTGAAACAGACTGCCGTTCTGCGTCACCACGCCGACGCGGCGGCGCAGGGAACGCAAATCCAGCCCGGATAAATCTTTTCCGTCATAGTAAATACTGCCTCGATCCGGTTTCTCAAAGCCCAGCAACAGGCGCATGAGCGTGGATTTGCCGCAGCCGGTGGATCCCACAATGGCGACATATTCCCCGGCGCGGATCTTCAAAGACAAATCCTGAATCACCCACGGCATTTCATCCGTATACCGGAACGAGATATTATCTAATTCAATCCCGCCGCCGATACGGGTCAGGATTTCTTTCCCTTCCGCCGCTTCCGGCTCCGCGTCCATGAACGGCTTGGCCATGTCTAAAATTGGCCGGATCTGCGCGGCGGTGCGCGCGATCCCCGCCAGCGCGGAAAACGCTCCCATGACAGC
>CAJOQY010000101.1 GCA_905236835.1 uncultured Oscillibacter sp.
CTTGCCGGGAACGCCGATGATTAATTTATACGTCGGGGCCAGCGTCTCGACGTTAAATTCACAGGACGCGTTTTCCACGCCGGATGTTGTCATGGCGAATGTTTTCAATTCCGCGTAATGCGTCGTGGCGGCGGTTTTCGCGCCCAGTTCCCGCACGCGCTGTATAATCGCGATTGCCAGCGCCGCGCCCTCCACCGGGTCCGTCCCCGCGCCCAGTTCGTCAAATAATAATAAACTATCCGGATCGGCCTCTTGCAAGATATAAATAATATTGCTCATATGCGCCGAAAACGTGGATAAATTCTGTTCAATGCTCTGTTCGTCGCCTATATCCGCCAAGACGTGATGATAAACGGATAAAGCGCTTTGATCCCCCGCCGGGATATGCAGTCCGCATTGGGCCATTAAAATCAATAATCCAAGCGTTTTTAAACTCACCGTTTTGCCGCCGGTATTCGGACCCGTAATCACAAGCGTGTCAAAAGTTTCGCCAAGAGACAAATCAATCGGCACGGCGGTTTTCGGATTCAACAACGGATGCCGCGCTTTTTTTAAATATATGCTTCCGTCGTGACGCAATCCGGGCCGGACCGCGTCCATTTGATAAGACAATTCCCCGCGCGCGAATATTATATCTAATTTGACCAGCATATTATAATCCTGTTGAATATCGCCCCTGTGATCCGCCGCGTCCGCCGAAAGCTCGGCAAGGATTCTGTCAATCTCTTTCTGTTCTTTCGCCTGTAATTCGATTAATTCATTATTCGCCTGTACGACGCCCATCGGTTCAATAAATACCGTCGCCCCAGATGACGATATATCATGCGTCAATCCGGGCATCGCGCTTTTATATTCGGCTTTGACCGGGACCACAAACCGCCCGTCCCGCTGTGTGATAATCGCCTCTTGCAATATCTTGCTATAAGATGGCGAAGAAATAATTTTTTGCAAAATCTGACGGCTTTTGGACTGCGCCTGTCTCATGTGACGGCGTATGTCCGACAGTTCCGGACTCGCCGCGTCGGAGATATTGTCTTCGTCAATAATACAGCGCTTTATTTTTTCCTCTAAAAAATGATTGCCTTTTAAAGCGTAAAACATCGGCGCCAAAATATCGCGCTTGCTTTCCCCGTTCCGGTTTTGATTTCGTTCGGGCGTGTGAGCATAATAATCCCGTGTCCGTCTGGCGGCGGTCAGGACGCCCGCGATGGTCAACAATTCCCGCGTATTTAAACTGCCGCCTCTGTGCGCCCTGTCCAGCGATTCCGCGACCGGCTTCACACCCGAAAACGACGGCGCGCCGTGCAGTCCGATCATATCGCGGGCGGCGTCGGTTTCGTCCAATAAACGCTGTACCTCCGCGAATTCCGTTTCAGGACGCAGATTCAAACAGCGTTCTTTCGCCTCCTCACTGACCGCTTTTTCAGATAATAATTCCAATACCCTCGGCAATTCCAATATTCTGAAAGATTTTTCCGTCAATTCGCTCATGTTTCATCTTTCCTTCCCGGCAACAGGCTTTTATAAAAATCCAGCGTGCGGAATTTGCGGTCCAACTGGACGTATAAAAATCTCTCGACAGCCTGATACAAACGCGCCAGCGCGCGCGATTCCAGTTTATACGCGTATAATCTTTTCGCGTCGCCGTATATCATATGACGCAGGGCCGCCAGCGAATCCCCGCACAGGGGCATAATATTATTATAATGATTATCATTTCCGCCGCAGGTCTGACAACGGATCATTCCCTGTACGGTTTCCAATACGGGATTGACCGGATCCGTCCGTCCGCAGTACGCGCAGGCGTCCACAAGCGGCTCATATCCGGCAAGCGATAATAATTTACACTCAAACGCCGGTTTGACCAGACTTTCCGGTTTGCGCAACGGTCCAAGGGCGTATAAGCCGTTCAGCAGATGCCGGAGCAGCGGCCCGGACGGATTTTCTTCCAGCGCGACGGCTTCCGTCAGTTCCGCGAAATAACAGCCCAGCGCGAACGCCGTCAGATTCTCCCGCAGTTCCGGGAATAACATGATCGTATTTCCCTCATGGACATAATACCACTCTCCTGTCCGCGCTTTTGCCAGCGTCCACTCGGACCATGCCAATATCTGCGCGCAGGCGGCGTATTTAGAGTTGCGACGCCGCGCGCCTTTCGCGATTACCGATATTTTGCCGTAATCCTCGGACAAAACCGTCAAAATTTTATCCGTCTCTTTTGTAATTGTCTCCCGGAGGACGATCCCCCGCGTAACCAGACGCGTTCCGGCTGTCGCCATGCGCTTCACCCCCCGTGAGATTGCCCGCGAAAATCCGCCGTTGTTTTCCCGTCAATCATAATAGCATACCGCGCCGCGAAACGCAACCGTAAGCGTCGGTTACAAGGGCGGATTGACAAAGAAAAATCCCCGGCTCGAAGGGAGTCGGGGAACAAGAAGTAAATAAATGATTGATAATATTTTATTTTACAGCCGAGAAGCCCTGTTCAAGATCGGCGATAATGTCGTCAATATGTTCCGTCCCGATGGAAAGCCGGATGGTATTGGGATAAATCCCGGCGTCAGCCAGTTCTTCCGGCGAAAGCTGGGAATGCGTTGTCGTCGCCGGATGAATCACAAGGGATTTAACATCCGCGACGTTGGCCAGCAGGGAAAATAACGTCAGGTGGTCGATAAAGTCAAACGCTTCTTTCTGTCCGCCTTTAATATTGAACGTAAAAATAGACGCGCCGCCGTTGGGGAAATATTTTTGATATAATTCATGATCCGGATGGTCCGGCAAAGACGGATGATAAACTTTTTCCACCAGCGGATGTTTGGATAAATATTCAACGACTTTTTTTGTGTTTTCGGCGTGTCGTTCCAGACGCAGGGAGAGGGTTTCCGTGCCTTGCAATAATAAAAACGCGGCGAAAGGCGATATGCACGCGCCTGTATCGCGCAGTAAAATCGCGCGGATATAAGTGGCGAACGCCGCTTTTCCCGCCGCCTGTGTAAATTTGACCCCGTGATAACTGGGATTGGGTTCCGAGAGCCACGGATATTTGCCTGACGCGGTCCAATCGAATGAACCGCCGTCCACGATGACGCCGCCGAGCGTGGTCCCGTGTCCGCCGATGAATTTTGTGGCGGAGTGTATGACAATGTCCGCGCCGTGTTCGAGAGGCCGGATTAAATACGGCGTTCCGAATGTGTTGTCAATCACAAGCGGGATGTCGTGGGCGTGGGCGATTTTCGCCAGCGCGTCAATGTCGGGAATATCGCTGTTCGGATTGCCGAGGGTTTCGATATAAATCGCTTTTGTATTGGGTTGAATAGCGGCGGTGACTTCGTTTAAATCATGGATATTGACAAACGTCGTGTCAATGCCAAACAGCGGGAGCGTATGCGCGAGCAGATTGGCGGAGCCGCCGTAAATCGTTTTTTGTGAAACGATATGTTCGCCTTTGACGGCGAGGGCCTGAATCGTATAGGTAATCGCCGCCGCGCCGGACGCCAAAGCAAGTCCGGCTACGCCGCCTTCGAGAGCGGCGATCCGGTTTTCAAATACGCCCTGTGTGGAATTGGTCAGGCGGCCATAAATATTTCCCGGATCGGCGAGTCCGAATCGGGCGGCGGCGTGTTCGGCGTTATGGAACACATAAGAAGTCGTTGCGTAAATCGGCACGGCGCGGGCGTCGCTGGCGGGATCGGGCTGTTCCTGTCCCACATGGATTTGAAGCGTTTCAAAATGATAATTCGACATAATCAAAATGCCCCTTTTCGTATTTTATTTTATCATATATTATTCATATAAAAATAGTATTCTTATATGATTATAGCGTATTATAATATAAAGCGGCGGACCTGTCAAGTATTTTTTCAGAAGACGGCCCGACGCTGTTTCGTGCTTTTATATAATCATAAAATTATAAAATCTGTCCGCGCTTGCGTCTGTCGGCAGGGCATGATATATTGATATATATAGATTTTATAAAAACGCGGATAAAATCAAATCAGCGAAATCACGGGGAGGAAACGAAATGGGAAACGGCAAACAGGGACGATCCGGCATTCGCGGCGTTTATCTTACGCGGCTTGCCGCGCGGTGCGTCATTGCCGCCGCGGGCATTC
>CAJOQY010000102.1 GCA_905236835.1 uncultured Oscillibacter sp.
ATGCCGGATTTCCGGAATTTTCATCTGACTTCCGGACAGACGCTTTTGGATTTGCCCGGACTGGATTCCGAAAACGGACAGCGGACTTTTCAGGATTTCTCCGTCTCCACATTCGCTTCCGGCGATGTGCTGCCGGATTTTTCCCTGTACGCGGCCCCGGCTGAGCTTCCGTCCGGCGTACTCGCGGACGCCGCGGGGCTGGATTTGAACAATATGGCCGCGCTGTCCGATCCCGCGTTCGCCGCCAGCGACAGGCCGCCGCGTTACGCCGAGAGCGCGCCGGATGATCCGGAAGAGGAATTGAACCCCGCCAACGCCGGAAAATTTACGCCCACGGAATATTCCGAGACGTTTTTATTCAACGGCGACGAAATCCCGGTATATCATCAATTACAGCCGCGCCGGGTGGAACAGTCCGATTTTGTCTGGAGTAATAACCGGCCCGAATACATAGGGTCGGATTTTACGGTCAAATTCGGCGTGGACGTGTCGGAACACCAGAACAGCGACAGGGCCATTTTCGGCTCATGGGATATTGACTGGGAAGCCGCCAAAGCCGACGGCGTGGAATTCGCCATGATCCGCGTCGGATTCCGGGGAACCACTTCCGGCGAAATCAACGAAGATACCTGCTATGACCGGAATATCACGGCGGCGATGAAAGCCGGGATTCAGACCGGCGTGTATTTCTTCTCACAGGCGATCACGGTGGAAGAAGCCTTGGAAGAGGCCGATTTCGTCTTGGACTGTCTGCGCGGCTATCAGATCGACGGCCCTGTCGGTTACGACTGGGAAGCCGTGAGCCGCTCTTATCGCAATCACGGACAGGATCCGGAAACGTCCACCGCCTGCGCGCTGGCGTTCTGCCGCCGTATCGAATCCGGCGGCTATCAGCCGATTATCTACGCCACGCGGGAGACGTTTTATTACGACTTCGATCTTGGCGCGCTGGCGTCCTATGCCATCTGGTATCCGCAGTATCCGAGCGGCGGCGCGTCGTCAAAATACCCGAATTTTTACTATCAAATGAATATGTGGCAGTTTTCCGACAGATGTAAAGTGGACGGCATCGGAAAACGCGTGGACGCCAATCTTATGTTTATCCCGAAAGAAGCATAAATAATTATAATATTATATATATAATATAAAATATATCAAAATCCGCCTTCCCCGGCAAGCGGTCCGGGAGAGGCGGATTTTATATTATTATTATATTATTCGCGATTCACGCGGATGATATAAAGCGGCTCGTCCGGATTTGAGGCGGATTCAAATACCACGTCGCCAAGGCTTTTCAGAAATTCTTCCTCGTCCCCCGGATCGTCGCCGTAAGAATCCGCCCAAACGCCGTTATGCCGTTCGCGATAGCCGAATATAATATAATCAATATGATATTTTTCCAGCAGGTCCCGGACAAGTTCCGGTTCGCGGGAAGTATAAATATTTTTTACATCGCCGTCACGCTCCGCCACGGACGCCGGATAATTCGACGGATTGTCCGGATCCGAACGCCACAGCCATTCGTGAACCCGCCAGCCTAACGCCGTCGGCTGCCCGGTAAAGACGGAAATCCGGTTTCCGAATGTATAGCTCTCAGAATCCGCTTCCAGAATCACCACGGGATATTCTTTCACGTTTTCATTTAACCAGTCAATGGCGGCTTTGTCGTCCAGCATATTGACGGAAAAATCATCGTCCTGATATTGTTTCATCATAAACGCCGAGGCGTCAAGGGTTTCATATCCGTGTCCCAGAACGCCGCCGAACCGGGTACGCGCCGCGTTGACGAAAAATCCCAGCGTCAGGAATAACAACACGGCGCAGATCAGCCCCGCGCGCCGGAAGCCTGTCCGCGTTTCCGACGCGATCAGGCGCGGGAGCATATAGCCGAAACACAGGGTAAATAAAATATACGCCTGATATGTTAATTTAAACATCGTATTCGTCCGCTGATACGCGTCGCCATAAATATCTTTGACATAGACCACTTCCGGCATGAACACAAGCCCCATAGCGCACAGCGCGATGGTAATCATGAAAACATCTTCCGTCCGCATGAGTTCAACGCGGCGGACGAAACGCGACAACGCCTGTCCAACGGGCGTCCGCGACAACCGCGCGAATACGGATGAATTATCCGCGCCGCCGGACGGTCCCGAAGGATTAGACTTGCCGGACTTGCCGGATTTTTCGTCAGACCCGCCGCCGGGAAAAATCGAATCCGTGAAACGCGCGCCGATAAACGAACATATAACGGCGATTGGCAGTCCCCAAAGCACGGTAAGCTGATACAGCGAGGTATGACGGTCCGTCAGATACACATGGGAGGCCATCATGTCAAAATTGGAACGGAACGGATAACTGACCAGCCAGACAAGCGCCATGATGAAAATCCCCTGCGCGGCGGTCACGCAAATCACCTTCCGGAAATCGCGATAAATTCTGGCGTTCATGATTAAAATCACCGCGCCGGACACGACATAATAAATCGGGAAATCCCAGTAATTAATGCCAAGAAACATACCGATAAATATGCCGATTAAAATCACTTCCGGGCAGAAAACGGCGCGTAATAATATCAAATATATCGGCTCCCGGTTTGAAATATCTAACAAATTCGCGCCGGAAACACGATTTCCAGCCGCTTCCATACGGGCTTCGCGTTTCAGCGTCCATGTCAGCAGCAGCGCGACGACGGTTAATACGAATATATAATTCATAACATGGGCGTGCAAATCGCTGATGATAAAGCTATAACTCGGGTATTCATGAATCGTTTTGTCCGGAATATCCGGATTATAGCCGATAAAGCGCGTGGAATCCGGATAATAATACGCGTTCCCCGTGGCGGACGGCGCGCCGAATAAGCCATAAATCACATAATGCACATTCCCGGCGAACGTACAGGCCAGCCCCGCCGTGACGCCGCCAATCAATGGAATCCGCCGCGCGTCCGTCTGATTTCTCACGCCGGATTTCCCGCCGGATTTTTTCATATTCCCCATAAATGAATCCAATAACCGCCGCGCGATTCCGAAACATTCCAAAAAGCCAATCGCGGGAAGCGTCATCATCATGAGATTATAACTATACGCCACCGGAATTCCGGCGAATTTCGTCATCACAACCGCCAAAAACTGCCCGACGTAATAATAATTAATCCCCTCGCCCGCAAACCATATATCCATGGCGGGACTGTACGGACTTTTGTCCATGGCCATCATGAATCCGTAATCCATGAATTTTTCCGTCCCGTAAGCGGCGGGATCGCTGCCTTTCAAATGCGCCCAGTAGAGCAATAATATCACGAATAATAATTCTTCCCATAATATATCCGGCAGCGTCTCCCGCGCGGAATCCCGTATCCCGTCAAGGCCGGATTTGATAATATTATTTTTATTATTATTATTTTTATATTCCCGCGACAGGCAAAAAGCCGTGAAAACGGCGAAACAGGCCGCCGCGCAGACAAACGCCGTCAGCCGATTGACGGGCATAATATGAAACACGGATAAAGCCCATAACAGACCGCCGGAGAGCATCAGGCCCAGCGGCCTCGCGAACGCAAACCCGCGGTCGGCGAACCCGGGAAAAATCGCGAAGCATAACGGCAGAGCCGCGACAGCCGGAACAAGACATCCCGCGTACCAGCGCAGAACATATCCGGCGTCCCGGCCAAAAAAAATATTCACGCTGAACAGAGCCAATATAATCCCGCACGCGGGGACCGTCCATTTCATCCGCCCGGCTTCCGTCGGGTTTGATTTGATTCTTTCTGACATTACCGCACCCCTTTTATTTAATTTTATCTATCCGGCGTTTGATATATTATTTTTTTATCTTATCACATTTCCGGCGAATGTCAAACGAAATCGCGCGTAAAAAATAATCTCCCGCGCGTATGGGCGGGAATATGAAAATAAATCTTGTAATCTAATATTTCATGTGCTATATTTGATAGAAAATATAGATCAAAAATCGCGAGAGAGGAAAAATTATGCCCAATATTTCAAACAAACTGAACGCCGCCGCCGTGGACAAGATAGCGGATCAGATTCAAAGCTATCTTGAGGCGAACAACACCGCGCGCCGGGACGCCCTGCGCGTCCGTCTCAGCATGGAGGAAATTCTTCTGCGCGTCTTGGATCACGCCGGGGACGATCCGCCCGACGTGACGCTCTCCATGGGGAAACGGTTCGGACGGCATATGATCCGCCTGCGCTGGTCCGGGGAATCGTTCGATCCCACCGGAAACGCCGGAAATGACGAGGACGACTGGAGCGGCAGAATTTTAAAAAATCTCGGCGTGACGCCCGTCTGGAGCTATCGCCGGGGCGTAAATATAATCCAGCTCAGACCGCCCAAAACGGCGGGCGGGAATCGCTTATTGCTGATCGGGGGAGCCATCGCCGCCGCTGTCGCGCTGGGACTGTTGGGAATGTTACTGCCCGCGGATTTCCGGGAGGCGACGGATCGGGTCTTGCTGACGCCTGTTTTCAACGCCTTTCTGGGCCTGCTCGGCGTCATCGCGGGTCCCTTGGTCTTTTTGAGCGTGGCTTCCGG
>CAJOQY010000103.1 GCA_905236835.1 uncultured Oscillibacter sp.
TGCAAATCGCCGGTTCCGATACCCGCGAGGGCGACACGGAATACACCGCCGTCTTGGCTTTGCGGCAGATCGGGGATTCGGATCAAGACGCTTTAATCTCCGAAATCCGCGCGTTTCCGGATATTTTAGAAGCCGAGATTGTCCACGAAAACCCGATTTAAATATTTTAAATTAATATTTTAAATTATATAATATTTATCTAAAATAATCCAGTTTTTTCTCAAGCCATCCGAAAAAGAACGTCAACAAGCCGTTGAAAATCAAGAAATAAATTCCGGTGCAGAATAAAGGCCAAATCAATCCGGAATAGCCGTGAGAGCCTTTCAAAAACGCGTATCCGGCCCAGATCAATTCCTGATAGGCGATAATTCGCGCAATGGACGTATCTTTCACAAGCGTGATGATTTCATTTGACATGGGCGGAACAATGCGTTTTATCATTTGCAACAGCGTCACGCGGAAAAAAATCTGTGATTTCGTCATGCCGAGAACCAGACCGGCTTCCCGCTGTCCCGCCGGGACGCTTTGAATCCCGCCGCGATAAATCTCCGAAAAATAACACGCGTAATTGATAATAAACGCGATGGCCGACGCCAGAAAGCGCCCGGCTTCCCCGGCTGGCCACGGACTGCGCCCCCGGATCGCGCCCGGAATGTAAAATAAAATAATCAATTGCAGCATCAACGGCGTTCCGCGAATGATCCAGACGATAAACCGGCAGATTAATTTAATTGGCCGGAAATTGGCCTGTAATTTCCATATCCGAGAAGCGTCCGGGCCGCTGGCCAAAAATCCGAACGGCGTCCACTGATTCATGGACCCGAAGCAGATAATCAATCCCAACGGAATCGCGCCAAGAAGCGTCACGGCGAATAATTTCAGCGACGACAAAAAACCGATATTCAGCGCGTTGATAACAGTAACAAACAAACCGCGTCACGCCTTTCCAAAATTTTATATTTTATTTTATCATTATATTTTAATATTTTATAAATATTTAAATATTTTATATTTTTGAAAAGCCCCGGCGGATTTGCTTCCGCCGGGGCCGCAAGCGTTTATATAATATTTTATTTTCCGCCGCGTTCGCTTACTGTTCGATCAGCGCGTCGGCGATGCCGTAAGTTTCGGCGATTTCCAGCATGACGCCGTTTTCATAAGAATCATGGAAAAAATCATTTAACGCGTCGGCCAAATCGGAGCCTTTGCGGAATCCGACGCCGTATTCTTCCGCGTTTAACGCGACAGTGTCGGTCAAATCCGCGTAACTGGTCCCTTCGCCGGTCATGGCCTTCGCCATTAAGTAATCGACAATCGCGGCGTCAGCCGTGCCGGACGCGACTTCCAATAACGCCGTCGCCTGATCCGCCACTTCCGTATAATGAAAATTATTTTCCTCGGCCTGTTCCTGTCCGGCGGATCCGGATTCCACGGCGAACATGGCCGCGCTTAAATCCTCTGTCGACGCTTCCGGATTGGCATACGCCGCTGAACTGGACGCCGGGACAACGACGACCTGTGAATTATTAAAATACGCCCGGGAGCATTCCATGGAATTTAAGACTTCATCCGTCAGCGTCATGCCGTTCCAGACGACATCAATCGTTTTGCCTTCCAGTTCAAATACTTTATTATCCCAGTCCACGATCTGGAATACCGGCTCCACGCCCAGATTTTCCGCGAATGCCCGTCCCATATCGGCGTCAAATCCGATCCAGTTTCCGGCCTCGTCCTGATAATCCATCGGCTCAAACTCCGTGATTCCGATTACCAGCGTGCCTTTGCCCTGTACATACGCCAAATCTGACGCGGCGTTGTCGTCAACGCTGTCGGCGTCCGCGTCCGACGCGTTATTATCAACGCTTTCGGCGGCGTCCGCGTCATCCGTGACGGAATCGGCGTCCGCGTTCGCGGCGCTTTGACCGCTTTGATTTCCGCCGCAGGACGTGAGACAGAACAACATCGCCAATGCCAAGATCAACGCAAGCAATGATTTCTTTTTCATCCTTTTTTCCTCCAAAACGCGGGCTTGTCCCCGCAAAATAGCTTTAACAGTTTATCATGATAAACTGTTTCTGTAAATGGCTATATCACTAAAACGGATTTTTGTTTTTATTATATTTTTATCAATATTATACAATAACGAGAGACGCCCGGCGAATAGGCGATCCGGATCGCTATAAAATATACGGGATGAGAA
>CAJOQY010000104.1 GCA_905236835.1 uncultured Oscillibacter sp.
AAATCAACGCCGTATCGCGTTGTTACCCGAAAGCGCGTATATTATCAATATCGGACGCGGAAACGCGATTGAACAGGACGCGTTAATCAACGCGTTGAATACAAATCAAATCGCTGGCGCGGCGCTGGATGTCATGACGCCGGAGCCGTTGCCGTCCGACAGTCCGTTATGGACCGCGAAAAATCTGGTTCTGACGCCGCATGTCGCCGGAAATATGACGCTCGGCTATACCGCTGACGCCAATGTAAATTTATTTTGCGAGAATTTAAGCCGTTACGCCAACGGTGAAAAATTAAAATGTCTGATTGACCGGAAACGGGGTTATTAATATAATAATCAATATATTACAGCCCGGATTGAAAAGCGTGGAGGCAATAGACCCCTTACGGTTTAGACATGAATGATATGAATTAAGCGTTTAGGATATATAATAAAATAAAAATAATCGGGAGGGGAAAATAATATGAACGCGTTTCGATTTTACGCCCCGACGCTGTTTGAGTTCGGGGAAGGCGCGGAAAAGAAAACCGGGGATTTGGTCAAACAATTCGGCGGTTCGCGGGTTTTACTGGTCTACGGCGGCGGTTCTATCAAGAAAAACGGCGCTTATCAGGGCGTCACGGATTCTCTCAAACAAGCCGGGATTGAATGGCTGGAACTGTCCGGGATTCAGCCCAATCCCAGATCGGGCAAAGTATACGAGGGGATCGAGATTTGCCGGAAAGAAAATCGTGATTTTATACTTGCTGTCGGCGGCGGATCGGCGATTGATACGGCGAAAGCGATTGGCATGGGCGTATTATACGACGGCGATTTCTGGGACCTGTTCGCCGGGAAAGCGCCGATTGAGAAAACGCTTCCGGTCGGGACGGTTCTGACGATTTCAGCCGCCGGCAGTGAGGGTTCGGACAGTATTGTAATTACACAGGAAAACGGCGGTTTAAAATGGGGCATTCCCAGAACGGATGTTGTCCGGCCCAAATTTTCGATATTAAATCCGGCGTTTACCTGTACGCTTCCGGCGTTCCAGACGGCTTGCGGCGCGTGTGATATGATGATTCATATTATAGAGCGTTATTTCACCAATACGCCGGATGTGGATTTGACGGACAGATTATCAGAGGCGTTATTAAAAACGATTCATGATTCCGCGTTACGGGCGATCAAAAATCCGGATGATATAAGCGCGCGGGCGAATCTCATGTGGGCGGGAATGCTGGCGCATAATAACTCCGTCGGAATCGGGCGCGTACAGGACTGGGCCTGTCATCAGATTGAACATGAATTATCGGCGTTTTACGATGTCGCGCACGGAGCGGGATTGGCCGTCGTGGTCCCGGCGTGGATGGAATATGTGATGAATCATGATATTATGCGTTTCGCGCGTTTCGCCGTGAACGTGTTCGGCTGTGAAATGGATTTCGCCTACCCGGAACGGACGGCGAGAAAAGGCATTCATCGCCTGCGGGGATTTTTCCGTCATTTGGGACTGCCGTCGAATTTCGCGGAACTGGATAAAAATATTAAATTATCGGATATTCCGGCGATAATCGAGCATAGAAAGCAAAAGCCTAACGCGTTCCCGTTCGGGAATTTCGTCAAGATTGACGAAAAGGGCATGGAAGAAATTCTGCGTCTGTGCGTGTAATCCCGTGTGGGAATGAAAACGCCGGAAAAAATCTTTTCTTGTATAAATTTATAAATTTTTATAAAATTTTATAGAATCCCGACAAAAAAAGATTTGTTTCGTCGAGAAAATAGATTATATTTGCTGTAATATATATTCGCCGCGACTGATAAAATATTTTGCCGGAGAGATGATAAATATTATAAGCTATAATAAATAAAGAGGCTGTATCAGGGGGTGGCGCGTCTGGCGCGGAAAGTGAGAAAAATAAAAAAATTTGATCGGGTGTTGTTCACTTGCGGCGGAACGGCGGGTCATGTCAATCCGGCGTTGGCGCTGGCCCGTCTGATTCGTGAGGAAAATCCGGGCGCGAAATTTTTATTTGTCGGCGCGGATCGCGGTTTGGAACGGGATTTAATCACAAAAGCCGGATATGATTTCAAATCCGTGCATATTTCCAGCTTCCACAGGTCATTCCAGCCGAAAGAAATACGGCATAATATGATTTCAGTCTTGAATTTATTCCGGTCGCCGCGCGAGGCGAAAGCGATTTTACGCGAATTCCAGCCGGACGCGGTGATCGGAACCGGCGGTTACGCGAGCTATCCGGCGGTAAAAGCGGCGTATCAGATGGGAATCCCGACAGCCGTGCATGAGTCGAACATGGTCCCGGGTCTGGCGACGAAATTATTAGAGCCGTATGCGGATTGTATCATGACGGGCTTTGAGGCGGCGCGGGACGGATATAAACATCCGGATAAAATTATTATCACGGGGACGCCGGTCCGGGGGGATTTTTTCATCCGGACGAAACGGGAAGCGAAACGGGAATTAAATCTTGACGAGAACAAGCCTCTTATTGTGTCTTTCTGGGGGTCTCTGGGGGCGTCTGGCATGAACCGCGTGATGGCGGATTTTATCGCGCTGGAAGCGAAAAAAACGCCGTTTTATCATATGCACGCCGCCGGAAAAGACGGGTATCCCATGATTTTAAATTTATTAAAGCAAAAAAATATAGATTTAAAATCCAATCCGGATATTAAAATTTTAGAATATATATATAATATGCCGGTTGTCATGCGGGCGGCGGATCTGGTAATATCCAGAGCGGGCGCGTCCACGATCAGCGAACTGACGGCGCTGGGCGTCCCGGCGGTCTTGGTCCCGTCGCCGTTCGTGACGAATCATCATCAGGAGAAAAACGCGAAAGCGCTGGAAACCGCCGGGGGCGCGGCGGTATTATCGGAAGAAACCTGCACGGGGCAATTATTATTCCAGACAGCGGCGGGCGTTTTACATGACAAAGACCAATATATTCAAATGCAACGCGCGATGGCTTCTCTTGGCATTCCGGACGCGGCGGAGCGGATTTTATACGCCGTCCGGAATATCGGAAACGAAGCGGAATCAATAGCGAAATAGCGGGAATAAACGGGAATCAAGATAGAGTTAAACGGCGGAATATCTGGAACGAATGGGAAAGAAATCAATATTGGAGCGGGTTGGCATGGCAGACAGGAGACAATCTGAAACGCGGGACGGGACAGCCGGACGATCCGGGACAGCCGCGCGGCGTCGGAGACGCCGTTCAAGCGTCAAATCCGGGACGCGGTCCGGATTTCCACGCGCCGCGTCCGGTTCTCAATCAAAATTAAAATCAAGATCAAAATCAAATCCGGACACGGGGGCGGAATCGGCGGGCTTCGCGTCAGATACGGAAACGGGCTTCCGGTCGGGCGCGGAATCGGATTTATCAAAAATATTATTCAATAGATTTCATATGTCCGATACGCCGCGGGACGGGACGCGGGAATCCCGCCGCCGCTCCGAAAACGGCGCGGCCAAACGCCGCTCAGGCCGTCGGCATCGCCGGATTGAAACCGGTTATTTGTTTCGTTTTCTGTCCATGTTCGTGATTTTTGTCTGCGTATTCGCGGCGCTGACCATGTTTTTCCGGGTCAAGACCGTCGCCGTCACGGGCGAGTGGATTTACACGGCGGCGGAAATTCAAAAAGCGTCCGGCGTGGCCGACGGGGATAATTTGTTTTTTTTGAATAAATTCAACGTCCGAGATAAAATCTATCAGGCCCTGCCTTATCTGGAAGAAGTAAGAATCAGGCGGGAACTGCCTGACACGCTTGTGATCGAAGTGAAAGAATGCCGCACGCCGATGGAAATCGATCAGGACGGAACCGCGTGGATATTTAATTCAGCCGGAAAAATCATAGACCGGCGCGACATCGGGACAACCCGTTGGGCGCGCGTGACCGGATGCCGCCTGCTTTCGCCGTCGCTGGGAACTTATATCGCGCTGGATACGAATTTGGCTGTCAAGCAGGAAAGTTTGTTAAATCTCATGACGGCGCTGCGTGACGCGGACATGACGGAAGCCGCGGGCGGGATTCATTTGGAAGAGGCGTCCTGTCTGCGCATGGATTACGCGGAGAGATTTTCCGTCAAACTGCCTTACGCGGCGGATTATCCGCGCAAACTCCGGACGCTGGAAAAATTATTGCAAGACGAAAAAATTCAGGACAATATGACCGGAACTTTTGATTTAACCAGAGACGAGGCGCAATATTTCCAGCCGGACGAATAAATCCCGGGGATTGAAAAATTTAAAAAATTTTAAAAATTTTTTAAAAATTATAAAATCACGGAAAAAGGGGCTTGACCTTCCGGAAAAAGTGTCATACAATAAGCGGGACAAATCAGCGTCCCGCGTTGGGATCAAAACGGGCGTTCTGTCCGCCGCTTGTCTGAACGAAACAAGCGCGGCGGACGCGGACAAAACCGGAATCAATCTCGGGAATGATCTGACCGGCGTTTGATTCCGTCAAAATCAAAAATCAGCAAATCAGGCGGTACGGGCTTTGATATGATTATAATATTAATAATAGCCTTGATTGTCATGACAATCGCGACGGCAATAATATTTATCATAAAACGAAACCGCGCGCCGCTGTACAGAAGGGCAGGAGGCAGTGATATGGCATTTGGATTGGATACCGGTCCGGAGACTGTCGTGAACATCAGGGTAATTGGTGTCGGCGGCGCGGGCAGCAATGTTGTCAACCGTATGGTCACATCCGGATCAAAAGGCATTGATTTTGTGGCGATTAACACGGACAAGCAGGCGCTGGGCGTATCCAGCGCAACTTCCAAGATTCAGATCGGCGAAAAGCTGACCCATGGACAGGGCGCGGGGTCCAATCCGGATATTGGACGCAAATCGGCGGAGGAAAGCCGCAATCAGCTCGCCAAGGCGCTGGAAGATACGGATATGGTATTTATTACCGCCGGCATGGGCGGCGGGACAGGCACCGGCGCGGCTCCTGTCATCGCGGAGATCGCGAAAGAAATGGATATTTTAACCGTCGCCGTCGTGACAAAGCCATTCGGCTTTGAAGGCCCCCGCCGTATGCGCGCCGCCGAGGCCGGCATCGCCGAACTCCAAAGCAAAGTCGATTCCCTTGTGATTATCCCCAATGAGCGGCTGAAATTCGCCACGGATCAAAAAATCACGTTCCAGAACGCGTTTGAAATCGCCGATGACGTTTTACGTCAGGCCGTGCAGTCTATATCTGATTTAATACGCGACACGGGATTTATCAATCTCGATTTCGCCGACGTGACAGCCGTGATGAAAGACGCCGGCATGGCGCATATGGGCGTCGGACGCGCCGGGGGCAAGGGCAAAGCCGAAGAAGCCGCCCGTATGGCGATTTCCAGCCCGTTGCTCGAAACATCCATCGAGGGCGCGCGCGGTATTTTGATTAATATTACCGGTTCTCCCGATATTGGTCTTGAGGAAGTGGATCAGGCCGCCAGTCTCGTTCAGCAGGCCGTACATCCGGACGCCCTCACGATTTTCGGCGCGACTTTCGACGAAACATTAGATGACGAAATTCGCGTAACCGTGATCGCCACCGGATTTGAGAAGCCCGAAGGCGTTCCCCAGAACAACGGTCCTGTCCGGCGCGCCGTGGAAGCGACCATCGCGCCGCGTTCCGCGCCGGTGAATATGAACAAGCCTGTCGAGTCCGGCGCGGCGGCTGATAATATCAATCATGCCGCGCCGCCCCCGGCGGCAAGCGCTCCCGCGCCTGCCACGCCGCCCCCCGCGCCGAATCCGGCGTCCGCGGCGAAACCCACCACGGAGGACGATTACTGGGCGTCCCTGTTCCAGATATTCAAAGACCGGTAAAAAATATCACACATCCCTCCCCGTTCCGGGAGGGGTGTTTTTTATAAATTTATAATTTTTATAATATCATGCGCGGCGATCTGTGAAGGCGCGGGCATTGCATTTTAATATTGCCTGTGATATAATAATTTTATCAAACGGAATATGCTGGAATGATATAAAATAAACGAAATATGGGGTGGAATTATGAAACGGTACGGCTATGGCGTGGATCTGGGCGGCACAACGTGTAAATTGGGCCTGTTCGAGACGGACGGAAAACTGGTGGATAAATGGGAGATACCCACGAATATATCTGATGAGGGGAAATATATCCTGCCGGATATTGCCGAGGCGATCCGGAAGAAAACGGCGGAACTGAGCCTGAAAAAGGGCGATTTGTGGGGCGCGGGAATCGGCGTCCCCGGCGCGGTGGATCAGAACGGCGTTGTAAACCGCTGTGTCAATCTGGGCTGGGGCGTGAAAGACGTGCGCGGGGAACTGTCCGAACTGACCGGCCTGTCGGTCCGCGTGGCGAACGACGCCAATATCGCCGCGCTGGGCGAGGCTTGGATGGGCGCCGGAAAGGGCTTTTCCAGCATCGTCATGGTGACGCTTGGGACCGGCGTCGGCGGCGGCGTGATTATCGACGGGAAAATTTTAAACGGATTCAACGGCGCGGCGGGCGAAATGGGACATATCCGCGTCAATCCGGATGAAACTGTGCCGTGCAATTGCGGCAATAAAGGCTGTCTGGAACAGTACGCGTCCGCGACGGGCATTGTCAGAATGGCGAAATTGAGATTACAGGAAAACGCGTCGAAAGATCAGAAATGGGCGAACGCCAAAAAAGACAGCGCGTTATGGCATCATGAGATTTTAACGGCGAAAGACGTATTTGACGACGCGAAAGCCGGGGACGCGTTCGCCGGGAAAGTGGTCCATGAAGTCTGTACGATTTTAGGATCGGCGATTGGATCAGTATGTAATATTATCAATCCGGAAGCGATTTTAATCGGCGGCGGCGTATCAAAAGCGGGTTTGATTTTATTAAGCGAACTGGAAGAGGGATTTCATCAGAGCGTGTTTCACGCCTGCCGGAATACGAAGATTTTATTGGCTACGCTCGGCAATGACGCCGGGATTTATGGCGGCGTGAAATTATTATTAGATTAATTTTATAAAGCCCCCCTTGTCAAAGGGGGGCGGGGGGATTTTTTGTCAAGAGATATTGCGATATTTTGGGGGATTGCTATAAAACGCGCGGGGAATTTGATATTGGATTTGATTTTTCCGCCGAAATGCCCGTTTTGTCGGAAGATATTATATCACGCCGGGATTTGCGCGGACTGTCAAGAGAGTCTGCCATGGCTGGATGAGCGGGAAAATTTGATCAAAGACCCGGACGGTTTTTCGTGCGCGGGCGCGTTGCGATATGAAAGCGCGGTCCGTGAGGCGTTATTGCGCCTGAAATTCGAGGGCGCGATTGAGATTGCCGATCCGCTTGGCGTGATTCTGGCGCAAGCCGCGGCTGAAATTTTCTATGGTGAATTTGATATAATCACATGGATTCCGGTCAGCGCGGAACGGAAAGCGAAACGGGGATATGATCAATCAAAATTATTGGCGGAGAGTATGTGCCGCGTATGGGGCGTCAAACCGGTATGCTTATTAAAAAAGATACGGGACAATCCGGCGCAGTCGGCGCTGCCGGGAGAAAAGCCGGAATTGAGAGAATCCAATGTCCGGGGCGTATATGAAATCATGCCCGGCGCGGAAATCACGGGGAAGCGGGTTTTATTGATCGACGATATTCGTACCACCGGCGCGACGCTCCGGGAGGCGCGCCGCGTTTTGATGACAAACGGCGCGGCGTCAGTTCGCGCGGCTGTGATTGCGCTGGCCGGAAAAAAATCCGGAAGAAAATCAGGAAAAGCGTCGCGTCCGTCGGAAAATCCGGGGAAAATTTTTCACGCGATGTAAAAGAATGACATTTTGTAGGCGGATTGTTACCAATTCAGGGTTGCATTTCCATAGTTTCGCCTGTATAATAAGGCTGATACGGGCGTAAAGCCGCCGCGCCGTACAGCGGTCGAGAAAATATGATATATTTATTTTATATTTTATTTTATATCATGCCGAAAACATGAAAATCCGGAAAATAAATAAATATGGATAAAAATATATTTGGAAACTTGGATGAGGTGAGACTATGGCGAAAGATATTGGCATTGATTTAGGCACCGCGTCGGTGCTGGTGTATGTAAAGGGCAAAGGAATTGTATTAAACGAGCCGTCCGTGGTGGCGCTGGACCGGAACACGGGCAAATTATTAAAAGTCGGCGCGGAGGCGCAGGAAATGTTGGGCCGTACCCCCGGCAATATCGTGGCGATTCGGCCATTGCGCGAAGGCGTGATTTCGGATTATGACATGACGGAAAGAATGCTGCGGGAATTTATCCATAAAGTATCGGGATTTTTCCTGTTCCGTCCGCGCGTGATAATCTGCGTACCGTCCGGGATCACGGAAGTGGAGGAACGGGCGGTGATTGACGCCGGGATTCAGGCGGGCGCGCGGAAAGTATACTTGATCGAGGAGCCTGTCGCGGCGGCGATTGGCGCGGGAATTGATATTACGCGCGCCGACGGTCATATGGTGGTTGATATTGGCGGCGGGACGGCGGATATTGCCGTGATTTCGCTCAATGGCGTTGTCGAATCGGCGTCGATTAAAATCGCGGGCGATCAATTGAATGAAGCCGTTGTTAAATATATGCGCCGCAGTCATAATTTGCTGGTTGGCGAGCGGACGGCGGAAGAGATGAAAAAACAGATCGGTTGCGTCTTCCCGAAAGACGAAGAGGAGACGATGTCGGTCAAGGGCCGCTGTATGCTGACGGGCCTGCCCAAATCCGTGACGGTCACGTCCACGGAAATGATGGACGCTTTCGAGGAGCCGGTAGAGCGGATTCTGGAGGCGATCCACGGGGTACTGGAACGCACGCCCCCGGAACTGATCGCGGATATTTCCATTAACGGCATTATCATGACGGGGGGCGGCAGTCTGGTGTCGGGCTTTGACAAACTCGTGAACGCGCGGACGGGCATCCGTACCTATATAGCGGACGACGCGATCTCCTGCGTGGCGCTGGGGACGGGAAAAAGTCTGGACTCGCTGAATACGATGATGGACGGCACGATGAACCTGTCCCGCCGCCGTCAGATGAATACGCCGTAAAACAGGGATGCCCCCATACGGGGCATCCTTTGAAATCAGAGGAAATCAGGCGGCTGACGTAAAATCAGACCGTTGGCGAAAAGCATAGCAGCAGGAGGCGCGAAGCATGAACGGGAATCTGGCGTATAAACTGGAATCGCATTATGATGAGCGCTGGGAAGAACTGATCAACGGCAAAGTTGTGATGATGGCTCCGGCAAGAATCAATCACAACCGCGTGGCATACAACATTTCTATTATTTTCCATTCCTATCTGAAAGGGAAAAAGTGCGAATATTTTCCCGATGGAAACGGCCTCTATCTGTCCGAACGGGAACACTATATCCCGGATGGAATGGTAGTCTGCGATCCGGACAAGGTACAGGACAAGGGAATTGTCGGCGCTCCCGATCTGGTGATAGAGGTTCTTTCCCGCGGCACGGCCCGCAATGATCGCGGACACAAAAAAGACGTTTA
>CAJOQY010000105.1 GCA_905236835.1 uncultured Oscillibacter sp.
GCCGCCGAGGGATCCGAAAATGCCGCCGCCGCGACCGGAGCCGCCGATGCCGCCCCCGAACCCCCCGTTGATTCCGATCCCGCCGATTTTCCCGCGCCGGAGACGGAATCCGCCGCCGATGCCGGGACGGAAGAATCCGCGCCCGTGACGGGTCAGAATCCGGAAGCCGATCCGGAAGAAAGCAAGACAGACAGCGAAAAAGCCGAAAAAACGGCGAAACAGAAAAAAGCGCCTAAAAAACCGGCCCGGAAACCCGCCGTCGGAAATAAAAAGAGACGCAAATAAAATCTTTAAGGAGCTTTTATGACACCTTTCAGCACAAAATCTCTCGAGGATTCCTTGACCGCGAAATTAATGCTCAATTTCGGCAAGACGCCGGAAGAAGCCAGCGAAAAAGAAATGATGAAAGCCAGCGCGCTTGTCCTGCGGGACGTGATGGCGATCCGCGGCGTGGAAGCGATGAAAGAAACGCGCCGTTACCAGAAAAAACAGGTGCATTATCTCTCGCTGGAATTTTTAATCGGACGCAGTTTGATGAAAAACGCCTATAATCTGGAAATTCTGCCGCAATTAAAAGAAGCGTTGGAAAATCTGGGCTTTCAGGCGGCGAATATATTTGAACTGGAACCCGACGCCGGACTCGGCAACGGCGGCCTTGGCCGTCTGGCCGCCTGCTATCTGGATTCCATGACGACATTGGATATTCCCGCGACCGGTTATTCGATTTGTTATGAACTGGGTATATTTAAACAGAAAATCGTGGAAGGACAACAGGTCGAGTTGCCGGATCACTGGAAAGATATAGGCAGCGCGTGGCTGTTGCCGAAGCCGGAGGACGCGCAGGAAGTGCATTTCGGCGGCAACGTCCGGCAATTCTGGGACGACGGTCATTTGCATGTCGTACAGGAGAACAGCACGAAAGTCCTCGCCGTACCCTGTGACATGGTAATCGCCGGATACGGGACGAAAAACGTCAACACGCTCCGGCTCTGGGACGCCCGCCCCGCCACGCCCGTCAATATGGAATTATTCGCGCAAGGGCAGTATTTAAAAGCCCAAGAGGAAGAGGCTATGGCGGAAGCCATCGCCAAGATTCTCTATCCGGACGACAATCACTATGAAGGCAAATCCCTGCGCTTGAAACAGCAATATTTCTTTGTGTCGGCGACGATTCAATCTATCGCCACGAATCACATGAGCACTTATGGGACTTTTAAAAATTTCCATGAGAAAAACGTGATTCAAATCAACGACACGCACCCGGCGCTTGTCATCCCCGAGTTAATGCGGATTTTCGTGGACGACGCCGGCATGGAATGGAACGAGGCGTGGAGCATTACCCGTCAGTCCGTCGCGTATACGAATCATACGGTATTGGCCGAGGCTCTCGAACGCTGGCCCCAACAGCTGGTGGCGGATTTACTGCCGCGTATCTGGCAGATTATACAGGAAATCGCCCGCCGCTGGCAGGCGCGCGTGGATGATTTCTATCACGACAGCGCCAAGACGGCTTCTATGGCAATCGTCTGGGACGGCGAAGTCCGTATGGCCAATCTGTGCATCGCGGGCGGTATGGCCGTCAACGGCGTGTCGGCTTTGCATTCCAAGATTTTACGCGAGGATGTCTTTAAAGACGCCTGCGCCATGCGTCCGGAGAAATTCTTAAACGTCACGAACGGCATCGACCACCGGCGCTGGCTGAGCGAAATCAATCCGGGATTAGATAATTTAATCCAAGAACTCACCGGCGGTCCGGATTATCTGCTCCGGCCTTTGACATTGCGCAAACTGGATAATTATGTCGAGGATCCGTCCGTTTTACAGCGTCTCGCTGAGATTAAGCGTGAAAACAAAGTCGCGCTGTCCAATCACGCCAAGCGCAAACGCGGTATTTTATTAGACCCGGATTCTATTTTCGATGTACAGGTGAAGCGTCTGCATGAATACAAACGCCAGCTTTTGAATGTCCTGCATATTATCACGTTATATCAAAAATTACAGGACGATCCGGGTTCGATTATTCAGCCGCATACGTTTTTATTCGGCGCGAAAGCCGCGCCCGGTTACGCCGTGGCGAAGCGTATTATCAGATTGATTAACTCTCTCGCCGATCAGATTGATCATGATCCAATCTGTAACGGCAAATTGAAAGTCGTCTTTCTGGAAAATTACCGGGTGTCGCTCGCCGAACGCCTGATGCCCGCCAGCGAAGTCAGCCAGCAGATTTCCACCGCCGGAAAAGAAGCCAGCGGCACCGGCAATATGAAATTCATGATGAACGGCGCGCTGACAGTCGGCACGCTCGACGGCGCCAATGTCGAAATGCACGATGTCTTGGGCGATGAAAATATGTTCTTGTTCGGCCTTCACGCTGACGAAGTCGAACGCGTGAAACGGGAAGGCTATATCCCCCAGCGGATTTATCATGAAAATCCGGTTCTGAAACGCTGTCTGGACGCGTTAAAAGCCGGATTCCGGGACGGCGTTTCCTATGATGATTTATATCAGCGTCTGTTGTTCGGCACGGGCGGAAGCGCGGCGGATGAGTATCTGCTTCTTGCCGATTACGATTCCTATTGCGCCGCCGAAAAACGCATGGTTCAAACGTATTCCGATCAGACCGCGTGGAATCGTATGAGTCTGCATAATATCGCCCGGAGCGGCATTTTCGCCGCCGACCGCGCTGTCGCCGAATACGCCGACTTTATCTGGCACGTTCCCCATAAATAATATAATATATAATATATAATTTATATATCATCAACCCTCCCGGAATGATTTCCGGGAGGGCGTTTTTCTTCTCCCGCTCCGCTTGACGTGTAAAAAACACCTTGCAATCAAAAAGGCAAACGGTTATAATAAAAAAACACGTTTCACGGATTTCTATTTTTATTTTATCTATCGCGTTTATATCTTGTATCACGATGAAAAACGCGTATGATTTCCGGAGGATATATGGCGAATAATAAACAGGATTACGGCAATGAAAGCATATCATCGTTAAAAGGCGCGGAACGGGTACGCAAACGACCCGGCGTCATATTCGGCTCCGACGGTCTGGACGGCTGTGAACACGCCGTATTTGAGATTTTATCGAACTCTATCGACGAAGCCCGCGAAGGACACGGGGATCAGATTGTCATTCGGCGTTATCTGGATCATTCGATAGAAGTGGAAGATTCCGGGCGCGGCTGTCCGGTGGACTGGAACGAAAAAGAAAATCGTTATAACTGGGAACTGGTATTCTGCGAGTTATACGCCGGGGGCAAATATGATAATATCAACGGCGACAGTTACGAGTATTCGCTTGGATTGAACGGCTTGGGCGCGTGCGCCACGCAATACGCGTCCCGTTATATGAATATTACCGTCAGGCGCGACGGATTTGAGTATCAATTAAATTTTCAACGCGGCGAACCGTGTATTGACGGAAAGCCCTGTCCGGACGCGGGCGCGAAAAAGAAACAGCGCGTGTTGCGGAAAACGCCGCTGCCAAAAAATAAATCCCGTCAGACCGGCACAAAAACGCGCTGGCTGCCTGATTTAGATGTCTTTACGGACATCGCGATTCCGGTTGAGTATTTCCGGGATATTTGCAAACGTCAGGCGATTGTCAACGCGGGAATTTTATTCCGGCTGGAAAATGAAATTTCCACCGACGAATGGCAAACGGAAGATTTTATTTATCCAAACGGCATCATGGATTATATCGCCGAATTATCCGGCGAAAATAATAATATATTAACGCAGCCCGTATTCTGGCAGTCTGAACGTCAAGGCCGGGATCGGGAGGACAAACCGGAATATAAAATCAAATTATCCTGCGCGTTCTGTTTCTCCAATCAGGGGAATCAGATTGAGCATTATCATAATTCAAGTTATCTGGAACACGGCGGAAGCCCGGATAAAGCCGTCCGTTCGGCGTTTCTGTCCGTATTTGATAAATATTTACGCGATAATAATAAATATCAAAAAAACGAAAATAAAATCACTTGGGAGGATATACAAGACTGTTTGATATTTATATCTAATAATTTTTCCACGCAGACTTCTTATGAGAATCAAACAAAAAAGGCGATTACGAATAAATTTATCCGCGACGCCATGACGGATTTTTTAAAATCAAATTTAATCATCTGGTGTACGGAGAACCCGAAAGAATCGGCGCGGGCGGCGGATCAGATTTTGATTAACAAACGCAGCCGCGAAAACGCTGAAAAAACAAGATTAAATATCAAGAAAAAATTATCCGGCAATCTGGATATTGCCAATCGTGTGCAAAAATTTGTCGATTGCCGCTCACGCGATCCGGGAAAGCGTGAAATTTATATTGTAGAAGGCGATTCGGCGCTTGGAAGCGTCAAGTTAAGCCGCGACGCCGAATATCAGGGCATTATGCCGGTACGCGGAAAAATATTAAACTGTCTCAAAGCCGATTACACGCGCATTTTCAAAAGCGATATTATCACGGATTTGATCCGCGTCTTGGGCTGCGGCGTGGAGGTACAGAACCGCCATGTAAAAGACTTGGCGTCGTTTGATATAAATAATCTGCGCTGGAATAAAGTGATTATCTGCACGGACGGCGATGTGGACGGCTTTCAGATCCGGACGTTAATTTTAACGATGTTATACCGCCTGACGCCGACTTTAATACAAGACGGCTATGTCTATATCGCCGAGACGCCTTTATTTGAAATCAATTGCAACGGAAAAACATGGTTCGCGTATTCCGACGCCGAAAAAAATGATATTATTAAAAAATTAGATAGTAATAAAAAAAATAAATATAAAATCGACCGATCAAAAGGACTGGGCGAAAATGACCCGGATATGATGTGGCTGACAACGATGAATCCGGAGACGCGGCGATTAATCCGCGTCATGCCGGAGGACGCCGAACGCACGGCGATTATTTTTGATTTGCTGTTAGGCGATAATCTTCAGGGACGAAAGAACCATATCGCCGAACATGGTTATGAATATCTCGAAATGGCGGATATTAGCTGAAAATCGATAAGGAATTATAAAATTATGCCGAAAAGAAAGCAGCCGGAGAATACCCGGCCAAAAGTGAACAATCCCAATGTGATGGGACTGCGGGCGGCGGTACTCGAACAGCCGATCACGGAAACGCTGGAAAGTAATTATATGCCATATGCCATGAGCGTAATCGTATCAAGAGCGATTCCGGAAATTGACGGGTTTAAACCGTCTCATAGAAAATTATTATACACGATGTATAACATGGGCTTATTGACGAAAGTCCGGACGAAATCGGCGAATATCGTCGGACAGACGATGCGATTAAATCCCCACGGCGACGCCGCGATTTATGACACGATGGTGAGATTATCGCGCGGATATGGGGCGCTCCTGACGCCCTTTGTGGATTCCAAAGGCAATTTCGGGAAAGCGTACTCCCGGGATATGTCATGGGCCGCGCCGCGATATACGGAAGCGAAATTAACGGCGATCTGTCAGGAATTGTTCCGGGATATAGATCATGACACGGTGGATTTCGTCGATAATTATGACGCGACGATGAAAGAGCCGGTATTACTGCCCACGACGTTTCCGAATATATTAGTCAGCGCGAACAGCGGGATCGCCGTCGGGATGGCGTCGCAATTTTGCGGATTTAATTTAAAAGAAGTCTGCGAAACGGCGATAGCGTATTTGAAAAATCCGGAATGCGATTTGTTGTCAACGCTGTTGGCGCCGGATTTCCCCACGGGCGGTCTGTTGTTATGGGACGCGAACAGTATGAAAGAAATCTATGACACGGGCCGGGGAAGCGTCCGGGTGCGGGCGAAATGGGAATATATAAAAAAAGAAAATTTGATTGAAATCACGGAAATTCCGTATTCGACGACAATAGAGGCGATTTTAGACAAAACGGCGGATTTAATTAAATCCGGCAAGGCGAAAGAGATCGCCGATATGCGTGACGAGACGGATTTGTCCGGATTAAAATTAACGATTGATTTGAAGCGCGGCGCGGATCCTAATAAATTAATGTCAAGATTATTCAAGTCCACGCCGCTGGAAGATTCATTCGCGTGTAATTTTAACGTCTTAATCGGGGGGATTCCGAAAGTATTGGGCGTTCGCGCGATTCTGGATGAGTGGAGCGCGTGGCGAATGGAATCCGTCAGGCGGCGCGTGTGTTTTATATTAAACCAGCGAAAAGATAAATTGCATTTATTAGAAGGCCTGAAAAAGATTTTATTAGATCTGGATCAGGCGATTCAAATCATCCGTGAGACGGAACAGGAATCGGAAGTCGTGGCGAATTTAATGATTGGGTTCGGCGTTGACGAGATTCAGGCGGATTATATCGCTGAAATAAAATTGCGCAATATTAACCGAGAGTATATATTAAAACGCGTACAGGAAACGGAGGATTTACAAAAAGAAATCGCGGATTTGCGGGAGATATTGGATAATCCCAAGAAGATTCAAAAAATTATGATTGATGAGTTAAAAGCCGTGATAAAGAAATACGGCGAACCCAGACGCACGGAAATTTTATATGATTATGATCATATATCCGGACAGGAGGAAGAACCGGAGGAAGAATATCCGGTGAAAATATTCTTATCCCGTGAGGGCTATTTCAAGAAAATCACGCCGTTGTCGTTGCGCATGGGCGGGGAACAGAAATATAAAGAAGGCGACGAGTTAAGACAAAGTTTTGATACGATGTCAAACGCGGAAATCATGTTTGTCACGAATCAATGCCAGATA